>NZ_URNN01000153.1 GCF_900549175.1 uncultured Prevotella sp.
GCATCAAAAGAATGTTGGGAGACACAATATTGGATAGAACTGTTATACAAGACAGAATACCTTAACGAGAAACAATATATGTCTATAAAAGAGGATGCAGAAGAAATTGGCAAATTTCTATCATCCATAACAAAAACGATGAAACCAAATAATAAATAATAAATAAAAAGTAAAAAAGTAATTGATTACCACATAATAAATAATAATTAATAATGTGTAAATGAATTAATAAATAAAAAATGAAAAAGACTCTGCGCGATTCCGCCGCCCTCCGCTGGACGGCCCTATTGCTTCTGGCGCTTGCGATGTTCTGTGCCTACATCTTCATGGACATCCTCTCGCCTATCAAAGACCTGATGCAGTCGCAGCGCGGCTGGGACTCTGATGCCTTCGGCACAATGCAAGGTGCCGAGACATTCCTCAATGTGTTCGTGTTCTTCCTCATCTTTGCCGGTATCATTCTCGACAAGATGGGCGTACGCTTCACCGCCCTTCTCTCGGGAGCAGTGATGCTTGCAGGAGCATGTATCAAGTGGTATGCCGTAAGCGACAGTTTCATCGGCAGCTCGCTTGATGTATGGTTCACAGAAAACCTCAACCACATCCCCGTGTTCGAACAGCTCGGCGTATCACCGTTCTATGAGGGCATGCCTTCGTCGGCCAAACTTGCCGCCCTCGGCTTCATGATATTCGGCTGTGGTGCCGAAATGGGCGGCATCACCGTAAGCCGCGGTATCGTGAAATGGTTCAAGGGCAGGGAGATGGCTCTCGCCATGGGTTCGGAGATGGCTCTCGCACGTCTCGGCGTGGCCACCTGCATGATATTCTCGCCCTTCTTTGCCAAATTGGGCGGCGAGGTAAGCGTGTCGCGTTCCGTTGCATTCGGTGTCGTGCTGCTGTGCATCGCACTCATCATGCTCGTTGTATACTTCTTCATGGACAAGAAGCTCGACGCACAGACCGGCGAGGCGGAAGAGAAAGACGACCCATTCAAGATATCAGATATCGGTCAGATACTTTCTTCCATGGGCTTCTGGCTCGTGTCGCTCCTCTGCGTGCTCTATTACAGTGCCATCTTCCCGTTCCAGAAATACGCGGTAAACATGCTGCAGTGCAACCTCACGTTCACCGATGTTCCCGCCGACTCATTCTGGGCTTCTCCGTCGGTAACCATCGTACAGTATGGCATAATGCTCGTAGTGGCCGCCACTGCATTCATGTTCAACTTCATGAAGAAACCGGGATTGAAATACACCATGCTCACAATATCCGTGCTGGCTCTCATCACCTACTGCTACATGGGCTACATGCGCCAGTCGGCTGAATCAATATTCGCCGTGTTCCCGCTGCTCGCCGTAGGCATAACTCCCGTGCTCGGCAACTACGTCGACCACAAGGGTAAGGCGGCATCGATGCTTGTGCTCGGCTCGCTGCTCCTCATTGCGTGCCATCTCACGTTTGCATTCATCCTTCCGGAGTTCAAGGGCAACCAGGTTGGCGGTGTTGTCATTGCATACCTTACAATACTTGTTTTGGGTGCATCGTTCTCACTCGTTCCCGCTTCGTTGTGGCCGAGTGTACCAAAACTTGTTGACGCCAAGGTCATCGGCAGTGCCTACGCTCTGATTTTCTGGATTCAGAACATCGGTCTGTGGCTCTTCCCGCTGCTCATCGGCAAGGTGCTTACTGCCACCAACGAGGGTGTCACCGACCCGACAAACCTCAACTACACAGCACCCCTCATTATGCTTGCATGCCTTGGCGTGGCCGCTCTCGTCATCGGTCTCTTCCTGAAGGTAGTGGACAAGAAGAAGGGACTCGGACTGGAGGAACCGAACATTAAATAAGTGAAGAGTTTAGAGTGAAGAGCTTAGAGTTTAGAGTGATGAGTGAAGAGGTATGATTACTCTTGATACATCGGTTTAGCAGAAGTAATCATACCTCTTCACTCATCACTCTAAACTCTGAACTTTTAATATTATCGGCAGATGGTCGCTTGTGCCATCGGCGGAAAAACGATAACCGGTATATGAGCGGAAAGGCCTGAAACCACCATATTTCTCATCCTCTTCGAGCAGAAAGGGAGAGTCGTTGACAAACGAAGAGCAGCCACGGGCAAACAACGATTCCGACACAAGAATATGATCAAGACTGCCCCAACGCCCGTTATAACGGTAGGTTCCCTTGGCCTTGCCATAATAGCCGCATACACCAGACGTTACATCTACAAGACCATGCCCGATGACAAACTCCAACGGCTTGTCACCGGCATAATCATTAAAATCTCCCGCAACGATTATCTTTGCATCCGGTGACAAACTGCGCACCGAATCGACAGAAGCACACAACCGTTCCGCCACGGCCATACGGAAAGGCCGCGAATATCTCTCACCGCCATAACGGCTCGGGGCATGCACGACAAAAACATGCAGCGTGTCATCGGTAATCACCCGCCCCGACACATACAGGATGTCGCGTGTGGCCCTCATCCCGTCAACGGGCTCAACCCTGAGCGGATAGTGGCGCAGGGGAACAAATGAAAACGGGGAATACATAAGGGCGACATCTATTCCGCGGGCATCGGGAGAGTCGGTCATGATATACTCGTAACGTGCCGTACGCAACAGCGAACGTTGTGTAATGTCGCGCATCACGCTGTCGTTCTCCACCTCACACAGTGCTATAAGGTCTGGCAGACGGAAGTTGCCACCGCGTCCGTCCACGGCACCGTCTCCATCGCTATTCTCCAAAGTTCCACACGACAAGATGGCACGCGAAATGTTGTTCACCTTCCGCCAATACTTCCATGGCGTCCAGTGACGGCCGGATTCAGGCAGAAACTCAACATCCTGCTTGAGACTGTCATGACGGCAGTCAAACATATTCTCACAATTCAACTCTACGAAAGTGAGGAAGGAGGAAAGGATAATGGAGAGAAACATAATATTAAACTAAGAGTGAAGAGGGAAGAGTGAAGAAGTTGCTACCGCAATGAAAGAGGGTGTGACGGAATAGGTGACTTGTAGAGGGTGTGTCAAAATGGCTACATGATGCTTTGTAGGGACATATTCTTGTATTTGTCCGTTAGTGACGATTGATATTCAACGTTTATTTTGCGGACAAATACAAGAATATGTCCCTACCATCATGGTATCATCATTTTGATACAGGTATCTCTGAACTAATTTAGCAAACCTTTTCCAACCGCTTCATCATGGCGAACATGAAGACGGCGGCGACGAGGCAGACAGCCATGAACACCGACCAGCATACCCACAGAGGCACGCTGCCCCAAAGCTGACCGCCAACGGTGACGAGCTGATTGCCGGCGGCAGTGGCCACAAACCAGCCGCCCATCATCATTCCCTTGTACTTGGGAGGAGCCACCTTCGACACAAACGAGATGCCCATCGGCGAGAGCAGAAGTTCACCGAAAGTCAGGATGAGATATACTCCGATAAGAAGGTTGGGCGTAACGTCGGCCACATGCACAGCAACAGGCTCACCGTCAGGTCCGGGAACGGTCTGAGGTGTGGGCAGATCGAACGAGAAGAACATCATCATGGCATAGGCAGCGGCGGCGATAATCATACCGTAAGCAATCTTGCGGGGTGCCTTCGGCTCCTTGCCCTTGCGTGCGAGAGCACCGAAGATGGCCATCGACACCGGCGTGAGAGCCACAACATAGAACGGATTGAAATGCTGGAAGATGGGAGCCTTGACATCCACAGGGCCTGCCAAATGCTGATATTTCCAAACGAGGATGCCTACAGCGGCGATGATGATGGCGGCAGCGATGCCCTTAGCCTTACCCGTCTTGCTCTGGAAGAGAGCGAAACCGGCGTAGACAATGAATATCACGCATACCAGATTCCACACATCGAACGTCATGGCCTGCATGCCCTCAGATGACTGGGCAGTAAACTCATCGGCGAAATATGTCAGCGAAAGACCGTTCTGATGGAAGGCCATCCAGAAGAAAATCACCACAGCGAAAACGAGACAGAGAGCTACAATGCGCTGTTTGGTCTCTTCGGGAGACAGCTCTTCTGTAATAACAGTGTTGTCACCCTTGTCCTTTGCACTCTTCACACTGGCCTCAGTGTGGCGGAATGTGCTGCGGAAAGCATAATAGATGGCTATCGAAAGCACAAGCGAAGCACAGGCCACGGCAAACGAGAAGTGGTAGGAGTCACTTGTAGAGTAGCCTAAAGTGTGCTCGGCATATTCCATAATTTTAATGGCCATGGTTGGAGCGAAGAGCGCACCGATGTTGATTGCCATGTAGAACAATGAGAAACCGGCGTCACGACGGTCTGCATATTTCGGGTCATCGTAAAGATTTCCCACCATAACCTGCAGGTTGCCCTTGAACAGTCCCGTGCCGAAACCGATGAGCAACAGCGCGGCCATCATCACCGCAAGTGCCACAGTGTCTCCTCCGAGAGGCACCGACAGCAGCAGATAACCGGCAAACATAACCACAATACCGGAAGCCACCATCTTGCCGAAACCGAACTTGTCGGCCAGCATACCGCCGAACAGCGGGAACAGATAAACAATCATCAGGAAGCCACTGTATATCCATGCGGCAGCACTTGCCGACAGACCGAAGTTGGCTCTGAGGAACAAAGCGAATACGGCAAGCATCGTGTAATATCCGAAACGCTCGCCGGTGTTGGCCAGTGCCAACGCGTAAAGACCTTTAGGTTGTCCTTCAAACATAATTTATTTAATTTTAGAGTTATTAGTCCGTGATATGTCGAAAAGATAAGTCAGCTTGATGACAATGTTGTTAAGATTGCTTCGGCCAAAGTAGTCGCGCTTTGAGTTGTTGAAAATGTCGCCCAAACCATAATAGTAGCGGCCCTCGATTATGAAATGCCCCACCTTGGGGTGCGAGTATTCGAGTCCGAGGCCGCCCACGATGCCGTAGTCGAACTTGCGCTGTATGGGCAGCGAATCCTGCGCGGCATCGCGCTGCGCGCCTATGCGGTCGGCCGTGTTGCGTTTGTCCCACTCGAAATTGCTTGTCACCTTGTCACCGAGAAAAACACCCACCTGCGGGCCGAGCTGACAGAAAAACTGCACGCCCTTGCGCTCGCGCCCCCATCCCATGCGGGCCATCAGCGGCACCTGTATGTATGTGAGGCTGCGCTGATACTCTTCCGCCACACCCGTAACGGGGTTGATGACCGGCAGGTCTTCTGCCGTCAGTATGTCTTCTTTCCATCCCGTCTGCGTGTAATTGACCTCACCCACAAGAGCGCAGATGCTGTTGAAATACTTTTCACACGTGTAGCGCACGGTCAGTCCGCCGGTCAGCCCGCCAAGACTCTTCTGCGGTATCGACGGATTGAAGCCGACATTGCTCATCACATATCCGCCGTTCACACCTACACTCAATTCGCTGCGGTGTTCTCCCACTTGTGCTTTCACGCCGGCAGAAATCCAGACGGCCAGCACCAGCAATAATATATATCTGTTGCGCATGAGTGTCAGAAGTTGATTGTCTCTATCCTGTGGCCCGTAGTATAGTGCACGAAGAGTATGCTGCCGTTACGGTAGCCCCCCGCTTCGGCCACACGCTCAAAGTGCAGGGGGGTCTGTATCGGCGTATACCCCACCAGCCCGCGCGCGCCGGTAAAGTTGCGTCCGTACATGTGCAGTCCCTTGATGAAGTAGTAGGCATGGTCGAATCCAGTAATGGCGAAACGGGGCAGTGCCTGCTGCATGTCGGCGTGAAAGTTCCACCGGAACTTCTGCTCCATGCGCGCCGTCTTGGCCGACAGCGGATTCATGTAGAACACCGCAGGGATGTAGGTGTTGAACTTGTAATAGTTGTCGAGATTATACTTGGTGTACATCATCCATTCGGTATAACCGAACATCGACACCTCCAGCTTCGGGCTGTTCATCGTCAGATTGTTGAGCTTGGCAAATGCCACATTCAGCTCCGGCGAGCGTCCCGTGTTGAGCACTACCACGTTGGGCATCGTAGTGCTGAAGGCCTTGGCAAACTGTGCCTCCTGCGATTTCAGATTGGTGATGGAGTGGCTGCGGCCCATCGCCTCCATACGGCGGCGCAGTCCGAACGTGAACACGCCTTTCTTGCTTGTCGTGTCGTTGCAGTCGATGAACACGGTATGGTATCCGGCAAACTTCTCCAGAAAACGACCTATCACGGCCTCGTTGTATTCAGCCTGATTCTGATACACCTGAAAAATGTTCTTGTTGGTCTGCAACTCCGGTGCGTTTATCGAGAACGGGATGAGCAGCTTGATGTCGTGTTCGCGTGCGAAATCCGACAATGTTTTCACCTGCTTCGAGTACAGCGGACCGACAATAAGGTCGCACCGTGCCGCATTCTTGTCCTTGAGCGTCTTCGTTATGTCGGCTTCCTCCGGCACGTTCCACGCCCTTATGTCCACCGATATGCCGTTCTGCTTCAAACTGTCACAGGCCATGAGCACTCCGCGGTAGTATTCCACCATACGTTTCCCGTCACCGTTAACGTCGTGCAGGGGCAGCATCACACCCACGCGTATCTCCCGGTTCCTCATGTCCACTCCATTCTTGGCGGCTCCGGCTTGCGATGCGCCGGCACTTCCACCCGCAGGCTTTGCAGATGCAGCAGAAGGATATGGTATGAAAATGGTCGAACCCTTCTTCAACTTATAGTCGGGACTGGCCATCTCGGGATTGGCCTTTACCAGTTCGTCAACCGTGATGCCGTTGTCACGGGCTATGCCGAAGATGGTTTCCTTCTTCTTTACCTTATGTATCTCCTTCCATTTGGTTGTCTGTGCCGTCACTGTGACACTGAAAAACACCGCCACAAGCACGGGCAGCAGGTATCTTAATGTTAGTTTCATCTTCATTTTTGTAATAACTGTCATGCCAAAAACATAAATCGCCTACAAAAGTAACAAAAAAAAGCGGAACAAGAGACATATTACATTAAAAGTTACCCGTTGGCGGATTTATCCACATACAGCAGGGGCGCACCTGTGTTGAGGTCCTTCTGTCATCAAAAGCATTATGTTTTTATGATTTGCCAGTTTTTCCTTTTTATGATTTGCCTGTTTTTCCCTTCACCAACTCTGCCCCTTGGGGAAACAGGAGGGGTCTGAATTACTTTTACTTTAACGTATGTTAAAGAGCACCCGTACCACGATTTCCGCACTACGACGCGAAATACGCGATTTTTCGTTCAAAAGGGAAACGTTGACAGTCAGCGAGTTACACGAATGTTAATTTGTCAACATAGCAGAGAGGCCCTCCTTACACTCCGTTTAGGCCGTACTTGCATCACAGTTAGGCCGTAACCGCAACGCAACTACGCCGTAAACGGAGTGTAAGGAGGCCCTA
>NZ_URNN01000154.1 GCF_900549175.1 uncultured Prevotella sp.
GCTCATGGAGAAGAACGGTCCTCCCGCCTCTCCGGCAACAGCCTTTGCCAACAGCGTCTTACCGGTGCCCGGGGGGCCTACGAGCAGTGCTCCCTTGGGAATCTTTCCGCCCAGTTCGGTGTATTTCTGGGGATTTTTCAGAAACTCTACAATCTCCTGCACTTCCTGTTTGGCTCCAACCTGACCTGCCACATCCTTGAATGTGACGTTTATCTCGCCGCCCTTTTCATACATCTTGGCTTTGCTCTTGCCCACGTTGAACACACCGCCTGCATTGCCGGAACCTCCGCTCATGCGCCGCATGATGAATATCCATATACCGATAATCAATACAAACGGCAACAGATTGTAGATGATCATGTTGATCATGTTGTTTTCCTTTTGGTTGTCGTATTCGTATTCACCGGTGAATTTTTTCTGTGCGCGGGCTTCATCGATAAATTGTTCCACCTTGTCAACGGAACCGAATTGGACGCTGACAGTAGGGTCTTTGCCCGTCTTGTCGGCACCCTGTTTGAATACGTCACGTATATGTTCCGGTTTTACGTGCATACGGAGCTTGCTCTGCTCCTTGTTGACAACTATTTTAGAGGCATAGCCTTTCATGACCATTATTTTGAACTGGCCGTAGGATGTCTCGGTGGTCACGCTCGAATTGTCTGTCCCTCCTCCTGTGAACCAGAGGGCGATGAGCGTGACAATGACAATGCCGTAAATCCAGTTCATGTTGAATTTCGGCATGTTCATCTTCGGGTTATTCTGATTTTTTTGATCCATTATTTTCTGTTATTCGTTTGTATTTCAGTCGAGATCGGGGATGTGCGTTATCGGCGCGTCCTCCCAAAGGTGCTCCAAATCGTAATATTCGCGAACGTCGGGTAGAAATATGTGTACCAGCACGTCACCATAGTCCATGGCCACCCATTGGGCGTTGCCAAGTCCGTTGATTTTGATGGGTTTCTCGCCGGTGTTTATGCGTGTGAACTCTGCCACGGAGTCGGTTATTGCCTCTACTTGTGCCGGTGATGAACCTTGGCATATCACGAAATATCGGCAGATGGCTCCGTCAATGCCGCAGAGGTCTGCTATGGCTATGTTGCTTCCTTTTTTCTCCTGTATTCCCTGTGTTATCGCTTCTACGAGTTGTTTTGTTTGTTCCATTTATTTTTTTTCTATTTTTGTAATTCAGTTAATTTCGGACAAAGTTACTGCAAATCAGTATAATGACAAAATAAATTGGGATTTATTAGCATTTATGATATGGCTTTTAGGGGAGCGGGATAAATGAAAAAAGGCAAGCAACCTGTTTGCGGTTTGCTTGCCTTTTGTTGTTGGGATACTCGGACTCGAACCAAGAATGACAGGACCAGAATCTGTAGTGTTACCATTACACCATATCCCAATTTTTTTGTTGTTCTCAGGTGTTCCCTGATTGCGAGTGCAAAGGTAGTGGAAATTTTGTAAACGGCAAAACTTTTGGAGAAAAAAAAAGCGTTTGAAGCTGAATTTTTCTACTTTTTGTACAAAATGACATGCCGGCAGTCAATGGCGGTGGCGTAAAATGACATAGATTATCACAGGGGCCCCCATGATTGGTGTGACGGCATTGAGAGGAATTATGCCCAAATCTCCGGGAATCATGCAGATGATGTTGCAGGTTAGGGCCACGATAGAGCCGCAAAGGATGGTGGCGGGCATGAGAAGGCGATGGTTGTCGGTGCCGGTCAGCATGCGTGCAATGTGAGGCACTGCCAGTCCGATGAAAGACACAGGACCGCAGAAAGCCGTGGTGATGGCTGTCAGCAAGCCGGTAATGAAGAGTAGGGCGTTGCGTGTGAGAGTGATATTCACACCAAGATTCTCGGCATAGCGCTCACCGAGAAGCAGTGCATTGAGCGGTTTTACGAGCATCAGCGAACCGATGAGACCGATGGCGGTTACTCCGGCAAACCATGGCATCTGTGACATGGACACGCCTCCGAAGTTGCCGAGCCCCCAGATTATGTACGACTGCACACCTTCTTCGGTGGCGAAGAAGTTGAGTATGGCAATGGCCGATGACGCTATATAGCCAATCATGATGCCGATGATGAGCAACATGACACTGCTGCGCACGATGTTGGCGAAGAACAGGATGAGCCCCATCACAGACATGGCACCCGCAAAAGCGGCGGCGAGAACGGCCATGAAGCCTGTCAGTGACACATCGCCGGCCGTAATGTTTCCGCCGAGCAGCAGCATGACCAAAGCAACGCCGAGGCTGGCTCCGCTGTTTATGCCGAAGACGCTCGGTCCGGCCAAAGGATTACGGAAGGCCGTCTGAAGCATCAGTCCAGACACGGCGAGTGCCCCGCCGCAGATGGTGGCGGTGATGGCCTGCGGCAGGCGCGACTCCATGACGATATATTGCCACGAGGCACGACTGCTGGCATCTCCCGTCAGTATTGACAATACTTCGACGGCCGGAATGTCTACCGCCCCTACGAGCAGGTTTGCCGTGAAGAGTACGGCTATGCAGAGAGGCATTGCGATGACTGTGAGCTTCATTTCTTTTCTTGGTTTCTATTTTAATATTACGAAATAATTATGCAGTTTATTTCATCCTGACAAAATATTCGGGCAGTCCGAGGTTGTCGGCGAGCGAGGGATGGCATATTATGATGAAGTCGCGCAGCAGCTTGTCTGGATTGAACGGTGTGTCTTCGAAAAATGTACTGTGGTTCGTGTTACATCCGTATACATTCCCTGTCTGCCATGCCTTGAATTGGCTGTAGCCATCTTTGTCGGCTTTCAGATCGGCAAGCGTCAGGTCATGTGGTGCACCGTAACGTATTATCCACACGTCGCAGTGGGCTGCATGTTCAAGCACACTCTCAAACGGCAGCGGTATGCTTCCGCTGTGTTTGTCGGCGGGAAAGGGGTGACTGGCGTTAGCGTCGCGCAACAGGCCGCCTATGGTGCTGCGTCCTCCGGGCATGTACCACACCGAACCGGTCTGACGGTCGAACAGCACCGAGAGGCGGTCGTTGGCTTTGCTGGCCATGGCTGTCAGCTCGCTGTAGCGCCGTTTTATATCCTTAAACATGCTGTCTGCGCGTTCTTCTTCTCCGAAAAGCATGCCGTAGAATTTCATCCATTCTGCCCGCCCGAGTGCTGATGTTTCCATGTAGTCGGCCACTTCGATGATGGGTATACCTATTTTCTCTACCTTACCGTAACCGCCGCTGTTTTGGAATGGTGACAGCAGTACGGCGTCGGCGTCGGTGTCTATGATTTTCTCCACTGTGGGATTTGTGCCGTTTCCACAGTCGGTGATGGTGCCGTTGGCTATGCCACGCGTAATTTCCGGCAGGTTGATGTATTGCGGGTCACATACTCCGGCGATTGAGCTCAGCTTGCCGAACGACGAGATAAGACTGCAGTGCGCTGATGTTCCCACCACGGCACGTTGCAGCGGAGTGCGCACAACAGTGCCTTGAGGCAATGTTTCGGGCAGGTCCTTGTCTGACGGCACGAGCAGATATGTGTGGAGGATGCCCCCGCTGTTCCATGGGTCGGCAATGTCCACGCGGGTAAAACCGTCGTTCCGGCTTATCTTCAACAGCGAGGCATGGCCCAGCGAGTCGGTGGCATCAGTGGAAGTGGCGGCGGCCTTGCCCCTTCCGCCGCACGAGCAGAGAGACAAGACCGCAGCAAAGAGCCAGCAGAAACCGATGGTTCTGTTATTCATATCTTACGGTTGTGTTTTTGATGATTGCCGTAGGGCCTACACCAGTAGGGCATGTCTTCACCAGTTTGCCGTTCATGTCGTACACATTGAGATAGCCGTCGGCGGCGTAGTTGGCATAGCCGGGATAGTCGCTGCTCTCCTGGTAAGAGGCTATGTAGACACAGCCGCGTATGGGGTCGGCCGATATTGCAGATGCCGAGAATGGTGCGTCGGCATCGTCAGAAGCGATGAACTCTGTAGTTTTTCCCGTTGTCATATCATAGACGCTGTATGTGGGGACGGTGGCGGGAGTGGTATACGGAGCGTTGTACGTGAATATCTTGGTTCCGGCAACAGCCATGTTTGTGGCAGGTACCACGTCGGTGACCTCACCGTTGGATATCTTTTTCACTCCGGCGCCTGTCTGGTTCCAGTTCTCGTCGTATTTGCCGTAGTCGAGCACATAAAGTCCGTCCTCGGCAGCATAAACGGCATTGGGGTTGTTGATGTTATCGTCGGTGAAGAGTGTCACGTTGCCGCTTGTTATGTTAATCATGGCAATCGACGGATGCATGCCGTTGCCAAGGCTTGAATTGGCCACATAAAGATTATTTCCATAAACGCACACTCCTTCCGGATAAACCTTGTCGGCGTTGTCGGCATCGGGGGTGGTGGCATACATTTTCTCCACTTCGTAGGTTGCGGTGTCGATGACGGCCACATATCCGGAGAACGTAGTTACGTATACATGTCCGTAGCCGGCGGCAATGTGGCGTGGCTGTTTGCCCATATTCTCACCCATGGCCTCGATGGTGTTGATCTGTTTCAGTGAAACGAGCGAATTGTTGTCTATCACTTCTATTGTGTTTTCACCTGTTACGACAACATACAGTTTTGAGCCGTAAACGATACCGTCGTTGGGGGTAAGCCCGAGGCTGCGGCCGTTGGCTTTTGCGAATACGTCTTTCTCCGATGTCCATGTCGATGCGTCCAGATATGTGAGGCCTCCGTCAATTTGGTAGCCCTCGTTGCCTGAATTGACCACATATACACCGTTGTTTACAAGAACCGGTTGGGGGGCGTATACCGGGTCATCGTCATCGCATGATGTCAATACTGTTGTGCCCATGAGGAGCACAGAGATGCTCAATAGATACTTTTTCATAAAATCTTTTTTTATTAAATGAATCTGTTATAGTTTATAATTGTTATATATTGCCTTTTATAATTTGTAATTAAGTGAAATCATGTAGCTCCTGCCCGGCATGGGATAGCGGGCTACAAGCTCATATTGCCTGTCGAGGATGTTTTTTGCATCGGCTCTCACCTCAAAAACGTGATGTCCTACGGTGAATTGCCTGTATGCCGTGACTCCCAATTCCATATATCCGCTTATCTCCGTTCCGTCATAATGCTCGTTGTTGGCATAGCGGCCGCTCATGCCCGTAGCGTGCACAGACATACAAATCCACGGGTTTTCGTAACCTATGGCGGCGCTGCCGCTGTGCTCGGGAGTGTAGGCCAGCTGGTTCCTGTAATATGGCGATTCCGGGTTGGTGCGGTTTTCCACCCGCTGATAGCTGTAGCTTGCCGCTGCCGTCAGCGTGTGGCGGCTTTCACCGAAACGGTGTGTGACGTTGAGTGTGGCGTCAAGTCCGCGGGCGAGCACTTTGCCTACATTTATGTTGGTCCACACAAACATGTTGTATGGCACGGCCACAATCTTGTCTTTCACGTGGTTGATATATCCGTCGGCGGTAAGCTGGATGTCGGTTCTCTTGCCGCATGAAGACATCCATGTCACACCGACGTTGTATTGGTCGGTGGATTCCGGCAAAAGATTGGTGCTGCCGTAGTGGAAGAAGTAGGATTCGTTGAATGTCGGGCTGCGGAAAATGTTCTTGTATGATGCCCTCAGATACAGTCCGTACCCGTCCAGCACTTTATAAGATACCGATACCGACGGTGAGAGTTTGCGCGTGTTGCGTGCTCCGGGACCGTCCTTGGCATCGTTCAGATAAAGCGAATGGAGCAGGCGTGCCGTGGCCGTCACCCTTGCGGTCCGGTATTTTGCCGTAGCCGATTGCAGCACGGTGTGGCGGTAGGGGCGGGTGTCTGTCGGCTGGCTGCTCGACAAATTGTTGAAATTGTAGTCGGCAGAGTAGTCAAAAGCCCACTGCGATGCAGGAACGTACAGTACATTCACCGATGTGTATGCCTCGCGCTGTATGTAGGTGGCGTCTTTCACGCCTCCGCCGTAGGTGCCGTCGGTATATTCAGATTCTGCAAAGTTGTATTTGCCGCTCCATCTCACCGACAGCTTTTCTCCATGTCTGGTAGTGTACTGCAGTTGCGCAAAGGCATTGCGGTCTTGCAGCCTTTCACGGCTTACGTTGGTGTAATATCTCACTTGTCCGGGTAGCCGGCGGTCGTTGTCATAGTAGTACACCTTTCCTGCAAGCATGTTTCGGTAGTCCGGCATCCATGTGAAATTGATTTCGCCGTGTCCCTGGCTCATGCGGCTGTTGGTGCGGTGTTCACGCGTCACCAATGATATGTTGCGCAGGGTGAAGGGATAGTCGTTTTCGGCGTACACATATTCGCCTGTTAATGATATGGCAAATTTTTCAGACAGACTCTGACCATATCTTACGAACGGGCTGACATACCCGAACGATCCGGTTTTGACCTGCGCCGTGAGATGTGGGCGCGTGTCTGACGATGGTGGTGCTACGGTTTCTATGGACAACACAGCGGCGGAAGCCGCGTTTTTGGCAGATGTGAAAATGTCATCGTTGTCGCCAATGGTTAGAGACAGTCCGGCAACGTTGTCCAGTGAATATCTCGACAGGTCGATATCGCCGCTCTGGCAGTCGCTCAGCATAATGCCGTCGTAGGATACGCCGGTGTGCTGTGTGCCGAATCCGCGCACGGAGACAGTCTTCATGCCGCCGGCACCGCCATAATCGCGCAGAGTGATGCCCGGAAGACGGTGCAGGGCGTCGGCAATGTCGGTGATGCCGAGTGTGCCGAACTGCTTTTGCGTGAGCATGTGTGTCGGAGCAGTGCTTGTTACATTGTGTGCCTTGCGCGTGCTTACCACGTTGATATTTTCCAACCGACGTGTCACCGATGACGTGCTGTCTGTCTGTGCAGCAGCGTTGTTGCATACAATTCCCATTAACAGCACCGGCACGAGTGCCGTAGTCCTGATGTTGTTTTTTTTCTTCATAATTGTCTGTATTCTCCGGACTTTCCTCGAGTCATGGAAAAACATTTGTATGTCAACCGGCAGGTCTTCTGGCTTTGTTGCCCGTGGCGGACGCCTTCCCGAAAAATGTCAGTGGCTTTGTGTCCGTCCGTGTAAAAGACAACTTACAGCAGCGGGACTGTTCAGGATTTTCACCTGATTCCCTTTTAATCCTTGTTGAAGGAACCAAAATCTAGACAAATGTATAAATAATTTTTCTATTGGTGAGAGAAAAAATATCTTTTTTGGAAAACTTTCTTGTTTGATTTTTTCAAAAAGTTTTCCAAAAAGAATTTTTTGATCTAAGATAGTGATGCC
>NZ_URNN01000155.1 GCF_900549175.1 uncultured Prevotella sp.
GAGCACGTGATTTGTAATCTCGGGGTCGTTGGTTCGAATCCGACAAGAGGCTCACCCAAAAAGAAATGTCCCGGAAGTCATCAGATGATTTCCGGGATATTTTGCTTTATTTGCTAAATGTCAATCCATTCCGATTCGCAGTTGTTGAGGCGACGCATGGAGTAAACCTGTTCCAATGTCATGCCGGCGGCTTTTGCCATGAACGATTGCAGGAACAGGCCGTGTGAAACAAGGAGTACGGTCTTTCCCGCATATCTTTCTTTCAGAAAACAGATGGCCTTGCCGGCTCTGTCGTAGAGCATTTCTTTTGTTTCCACATCGTCGGGAAGATTTTTCAAGTTGGCTTTGTCTATGGTCTTGCCGGTAATACTGCCCCAATCCTTTTCACGGAACAATTCCGACGTTACCCAATTTGTGGTGCATTTGCCGTTGAGCAATATCTTTACGGTGTCTGTGACGCGGCGCAAGTCGCTGCTCACAACCACGTCAAAGGCACTCATGTCAATATCGTCCCTCAATGCCTTGGCCTGTCTGCGGCCGTTGGCGGTCAGCGTTCCGGGCAGATGGCCTTGGAATATGTGGGCAATGTTTTCTTCAGTCTCTCCGTGGCGCACGATGCACAGTCTTATGGTCTTTCCGTCTGCCATGACTTTCCTTATTTTCTGTATACGACCGTTTTGCCGCGGTGTATGTATATCCGTCCGTCGGCAGGTGATGTGACTTTACGGCCGGTGAGGTCATAATAAATCATCCCAGTGTCGTGGGTGTTTCTTTCGTAACAGTCAATCTCATTGATACCGTCGGTATATTCTTCATTCTTCGCTGTCAGTGCGTGCACTTCGGCCGCTCCCCACAGCCAGCATCCGTATCCGAAATCTTCAAAATCGGGTATCGAATTGTAGGTTATCACGCCACCGTCTTCGGGTTTCGAGCCTGTACCTTGCAGATAGCCCACTTGTCCGTTGTCGTCGTGCACAGCCCGTCTCATCGATGCCCATCCCTTTCTTATTGCCGGCATATATGCGGCACTGTCGAGCAGGCCGGTACGCACACCGTATGCCAAGCCTCCCACGAAAAGTGACGTGCCTGTCATCTCGGGACCTTCGCTGCCCTCTTTTCCGTAATTGGTGGGTGCTGCCAGACTTACATTCCACGACCCGTCGTCACGCTGGCATGCGGCCAGGGCTTCGCTCATCATAATGAAGTCGGCAATGTATTCGTTGCGGTGTGCCTCGGTTTCGGGTGTGAACTGTATCACCCTTGCCAGTGCCATGTATACCCATCCGTTGCCGCGGCTCCAATAGCAGTCCTTGTCCGGCTCGGTCAGGTCGCGGTAGGGCGGGTCGAACTGGTAGTCACGGTACCACAGTCCCGTTGCAGTGTTGAGCAGCGGCTCCCCTCCGCCTTTCTTGCTCCCTCCCTGTTCGTCGCGTGTATATTTGTACAGTTTGTACATGTGCTCCCAATAAGCGTTGTCGCCGGTGATGCCGCCCAACAAGGCGAACACTGGCATACTCATCTGTATCGCGTCTATCCAGTGCCAATAGTTCACCTTGCCTGTGGCCATCATCTGGTCAATACGCATTTTTATGTGCTCCATCCGTTGTGTCTGTTCCGGAGCCATGAGATACAGTTGCAGGTATGTCTGGCCGCAACATTGATAGTCGGCGTTGGCATTGCGGGCCTCGTTGTCTGTGCTGCTTATCCAGTTGTGAAATTCACCCCAGTCGGTGGCGTATTTCAGCCAGTCGGCCTTTGGCTGTTCACGGTAGATGTTCATCAGTCCTTCGTAAAACACGCTCCGCGTCCATATCTTGCTGTTGCGTTTCTTTCCGCCAACATAGCTGTCGGCACCCACGTCGGGATAGTGGCTGATGAAATATCCTGCCACCTTTTCTGCAGTGTTCATCACCGAGTCGCTTCTGAAGTTGTCGGCGTATGTTTTGGTTGCCATGAGCAGCAGAGTGATGGCTATCAGTCTTGTAATGGTCATGTGGTAATAATGTTTGGTTTCTTTTGTCGTTTTATTCCATTCGCGTCATGTGGTAGCCCATGCGTTTCAGTTGTACGGCCATGCCCGCCAGATAGAGCCGGTGCAGACAGGCTACATAGGCCGTGAAGGCTTGCGGGGTGGCGGGTGTGATGTTCTCGCGGCGCAACATGTTGTGTACTCGTGCGGCACATTCTCCCACCAGCTTTTCCGTTGCCGTGTAATCGTCGCCTTTCAACATCAAGACCTCCTCACGTATGTATTCGTCCATATTGTCGTAACCGCGTTTGTCACGCATATATGTGTAGGGTGATGCTAATTTTGAGTATACATCCCATTCCGTGTCCCACAGTTTGGCCATGGCCATGCCGATGTACATCATCCAGCCGAGTGAAACCGTGGGGTAATTGCCGAATTCCCTTATTCCGTCCGGCAGATATGCCTTTGCTATCTGTTCCCATTTGTCCTCCACATCCGGACATTCCGGAAATCGTTCGTCGGTTTCACCGATTGTGCACAGGTACTTGTGCAGGTCGTCTTTTATCCTGTCTTCAAATGTTGTTTCCATTGTTTTTTTATTCTATTGATTTTGTTATTGTCCATTCACCTTTATATTTGCCGCCATATAAATATGTTCTGTTGCTTTCATAATCGCGATGGCAGACGGCATTATGCTTGATGCAAAGTTAGTGATTTATTTCGTAATAATACTTATTCAAATGAATAATTGCATAAGAAAATATCACAGGCAAGAACAAAAGAAAAAATTCCGCTATGAAGTTCCTCTCCATGGTTCCCATTGCCTTACCACGGCAAAGAGGCGGCGGAGTCTTTCAGCATATTTGTCCGGAAAAGTCAGTGAATAGATGCACCACAGCTTGTCCTTGGCCACGCATTTGGTAAACCTGCTGTAGCCGTCACGATAGCAGTCGCCGTCAACGGCTGGACCGTAGATGAAGTTGCCGTCGGCATCGCTTATTATCTTGCCTTTCATCGTTTGGGCCAGACGTGACAGGCCGCCGTCGGTATCGTCGCAGCCAATGTTGCGGCACACGTAGCAGTCGATGGTGATGTCTACGATGTTGTTGTAACAGAATCTGTAACACCCGATAATACTGTCGGATACAGATCTCTCCGGAATGAAAAGTGCAGGATAGGGGACTTGGAATCCGAAGAAACTGTCGGTGCAATTAACGAGAGGACAGATGTTCATCTCTTCCTCGAGCACGTCGCCGAAGTCCCGGCCATGGTCACGCGGACATATCACGTCGATGTTGGCGGTGATGATGATTACCGTGAATGTGATGATTGTTATATAACCTTTCATGTCTTATGTGTTTTTTTCGGTCACAAAAGTACATGAAAGGTTTGTGATAGCCATGATTTGTTATCTGACAACAATCTGACATTTGTCTGACAACAATCTGACGCTATTCCATCTGCTTGACTCTCAGTAGATAAGCCCGTCCACGGTCAGACTCGATGCGCAGATTGCTGTTGCTCTCCACCACCGTTTTCAATCTTCTGATGAGGGTGTAGAGTGTCTCGCTGGGGTCCTCCTTTTTAGGCCACAATGCCTCGCAGATATCCGTTTTTGTGAGACGGTGGTCTTCTGAGCGAAAGAACATCTGCATCAGGGTGTGCTGCATCGGCGTGAAGCGAATGGGGGTGTTATCGGTGTTGTGGAAACTGTTCCCGTCGTGAGTCATGACGATGCCGCCCAAGGCAATTCCATCACAGTGCGTCATGCCTTGTCCGTCTGTAGCGGCAATGATGGCGGGTGTTCTTCTTGGCCACATTGTCATTAGTGCCCATATCAGGGCGGCAATGCCAAGCGCGAGCGGCAGACGTTGGTCGGACATGTTGAATACGGTGGCAACGGAACATTTGGCGTAGCTTCGCAGGGCTATTCCCGTGCCGATGTGTCCGGCCTGCCATACCACCGTGTCGCTGCACAGCTCGCTGCTGCCGCCGGCGGATTCCATGCCGTCGGTATTCTCACCGTTCAATATCCTCAGACGCATATATGCCATGTTGCGCAACTGTGGAATGGACAGATGGCGGCACAGTGTGTCGTCGGTATAGTTCAGCGCCACGTTCTCACCAGAAACGCTCTGAAGTTGCCGGTACGCTTTCACAGTATCTGTTGTAAGCCATTTTCCGTGACTTTCGGTAACGGTCTTTATCAATGCCCGGTTGAGGTCATCGACAATCATGTCTTGTGTGGCACGGTAGCTGCCGATACTTGCAATGGCAGACGATGTGACGAGTATGACGAATACTATAATTGAAGAGTAGCGCATCATTGTTGTATAGGTTTTTGTCAGTTGCAAACTTACACAAAAAAACTGAAAACGGCATCGCTATCGTGAGGAAATAATATTCTTTAAGAGTTGCCGCGATTCAAAAAAGCCGTGTGATATTTGGAATCTTCGGATATTTTGGTTTATTTTGCGGATAAAACAATCTGTGCCTTATGAACAAGATATTCACACACCTCGTTATATATATGATTATGATGCCGGTTTTGCCGGTAGCGGCATACGGCATGTCAGGGCGTACTGTGGGAGCTGACTATTCAAAGATGTCATCTTTCGTGCGGCGTGTGGCCATGGAAAACAGGACCGGCCTCCGTGCACCGTCGGTTGCCGGACACAAACGGGAGTTGTGCGCTTTTGTAAGGGTCTCGGGTGATGCCGACTCCATCTTCCGTGCTCACGGATGCCGTTCGCTGGCCCGTTTCGGCGACATACACATCGCGTCGGTGCCGCTCGGTGAGTTGGGGGCGTTGTCGTTGTGCCGTGATGTCAGCCGCATAGAGGCGGGGCGAAACTGCTCGTTGCAGATGGATTCAACGGCGGGGCATGTCAACGCTCTTCCTGTATATGCTGGAAAGGCTCTGCCGCAGGCTTATACAGGGCGTGGTGTGGTCATGGGAATAATGGATGTGGGGTTTGACCTTACCCATCCCAACTTTTATGATGCCACGGCAACTGATTACAGGATAAAGCGTCTTTGGGACCAGTTGTCTGCCGACACCATAGGCAGCAGTATGTATGTGGGAGCCGAGTATTCGGGGCGTGACGCGCTGCTCGGCTATGCGCACAGCCGTGACGGGCTGATACAGACCCACGGCACGCATACGCTTGGCATAGCGGCGGGCAGCGGTTACGACAGTCCTTACCGTGGTATGGCATGGGAAAGTGACATCTGTCTGGTGAACAATGCCGTGACTGATGACATACCGTTGATAGACGAGGCTGACTTGTACAAATATACGTATGCTACCGATGCCCTTGGTTTCAAGTATATTTTCGACTATGCGGCAGAAGTGGGCAAGCCTTGTGTCATCTCTTTCAGTGAGGGATCGCATCAGGATTTGCGTGGCGATGACATGCTTTACTACGAGGTGCTCGGCAGTATGGTCGGGCCGGGCCGCATCATTGTGGCTTCGGCCGGCAACGACGGATATATGAAAACGTTCATGCGTAAGCCTGCGGAACGTCCGTCTGCAGGGTCGTTCATCTTGTCAAGTTCCAATTCGGTATATCTTACGATGGTGTCCGATGCTGATTTCACCTTACGCATGGTGGCGTATGGCGGTGGTGGCAACGATACGCTGAACATACCCTTGCATGCCGTTAGGGAAAGTGCCGGAGGCGAGTATGCCGATACGGTGATGCTGGCCGGACGCAGTTGTGTGGTTGAGGCTGCGGCCTACACTTCGTGCTATGATGCTGCTGCCACGGCGTGCGACGTCTCCTTGCGCGGACTGTCGGCTTCTCTCGACGGTGCCACCATCTCGGTGGAACTGTTGGGCGAGGGTGCCGGAGTGGAACTGTGGCCGGTGTCGGGTGTTCTGTACGACAGCACTGTCAATCCCGCACTTTGCGATGCCGGGCAAACCCACAGCATACATTCGCCGGCAAGTGCCCCTTCGGTGATATGTGTTGGGGCGACAATTTACCGTACACGTTTTACAAACTATCTGGGCGAAACGTTTGTCACAAACAGCAACGGAGGCGGCGAACGCACGGATTATTCGTCGGTGGGTCCCACGCTCGACGGCAGAATAAAGCCCGATGTGATGGCTCCCGGTTCAAATGTCGTATCGTCGTATAGCAGTTATTACATGGAGGCCAATCCCGATGCGCGTGACCTCTTGTCGAACGTGAGACTCTTCGGGTTCGGCGGTCGCACTTATCCGTGGACGAGCAACGGCGGTACGTCAATGTCGGCTCCGGTGGTCGGTGGTGCCGTGGCCTTATGGCTTCAGGCACGTCCGGAGCTCACCCCTGCCGATGTCATGGAGGTGATAGGCCGTACGGCGCGGCGGCTCGACATGGTATCTGAAGTGCCGAATAATTATTGGGGCTATGGCGAGATTGATGTTTATGCCGGGTTGCTCGACATTCTTGGCATATCAGCCATCACCGACATCCCTGCACGTCAGCCATCGGATGTTAGGGTGGGCATTACTGATGACGGCATACTGTGCCTGTCGTTCAATCGTGTTACGGATGCAACGGTAGGTGTCGGTGTCTATGCCATGAACGGTGTGCGCGTGGCGGAGTTTGATGTAAAGGCTGATGAGGGGATATGTAAGGTAAGTCTGCCGGCCCTGCCTTCCGGTGTCTATGCCGTCAGGCTTGTTTCAGACGTAAGCGGATATTGCGGTTCGTCACTCGTCAGGATATAGATGGGTTTTTATCGGATTCTGATTGTTTGCCCATTCCGTTCGTCGACTTTCCGTTCGCCGAAGCCAAGAGGCAGGAAGTATCTTACACTGACTTCTCTGTAACCATTGTCTGTATACATTCCGCCCGGAACCCAGCGGGGCATCATGCGGCAAACACGAATGGCTTCTTTGGCACAGATATTGATAATTGCGGAATCGGTGCAAGCTGTCTTGTCGGCGTTCTTCAGGAGACTGCGCATAAACTTGAAGTCTCGAGGGCTTCCGTCTTTCCCGACAACGAAACTGATGATGACACGTCCTGTGACTGCGGAACTACGCACTTCATCCGGATACTTCAGATTATCTTTGAGATAAGCCTTGAGTGCTTTTTGTCCACCGGGAAACTCGGGCATTTTATCGGCCATGTAGAATATATCTTCGCTGTCGGGGTTCGGCGGCAATATATCGGCATAGGCAGGTTCCCTGTCTTTTTTCGTATCTG
>NZ_URNN01000156.1 GCF_900549175.1 uncultured Prevotella sp.
CACTAACGCCAATTCTTTATGCCGGTATTGGCTTAACTCCTGAGCGGCGCAGCCGCGATAACTCCCTTTAACTCCTTAACTCCCCAAAGGACTCCCTAAAGCAGCGGCGACAGCAGCCGGGTTAGGCTTTCCCACAATCCGGCGAAGAATTTCGGCGACATGCGTTCGGGCATGCTGTCGAGCGCGACCGACGATTTCTGGTCGTGCAGGAATACCGACTTGAAGCGTAGTGCGGTGTCGCTGTCGTAGAAGAAGGCGTTGGCCTCGAAGTTGTTCTCGAAGCTGCGCGAGTCTACATTCGTCGACCCGCACGTGCTCAGCGAGTCGTCACATATCAGGATTTTGCTGTGAATGAATCCCGCCGTGTAGAGATAAACCTTCACGCCGGCACGGGCAATCTCGCGCAGATAGGCTCTGCTGGCCAGCTCGACAAACTTGGCATCGCAGTTCATCGGAACTATCAGGCGCACGTCGATGCCGCCCTGTGCCGCCGTTTTCAGGGCGAACAGTATCGGCTCGGTGGGGATGAAGTAGGGTGTTTCGATGTAAATGTATTGGCGTGCACTCATTATCACGCGCAGATAACCCTGCATAATCTCCGGATAAGGCGTGACGGGGCTGCCGGTGACTATCTGTGTGAGGCAGTCGTTGGGTGCGGCCGTTACGTTGTGGGGGTAGTATTTGCGGTCGGAGATGAGTGTGCGGTCTACGAAAAACCAGTCTTCCAGAAACACGCGCTGCAGGGCATAGACCCCGCTGCCGGAGATTTTGGCCATCGTATCGCGCCACGGCTGACGGCCCGTTCCCTTCACATACCGCTGCGCTATGTTCATTCCGCCGATGAAACCTTCCGTTCCGTCTATCACGATAATCTTGCGGTGGTTGCGGTAGTTGACCTTGCTCGTGAACGAGGGGAAGCGCACCGGCAGGAACGGATGCACCTCGATGCCCTCGCCGCGCATGCGCTCGAAGAACGCCTGCGGCACGTTCCAGCACCCCACATCGTCGTATACCAGGCGCACCTCCACCCCCTGGCGGGCCTTGGCTATGAGGGCGTCGGCAATGAGGCGGCCCAACGGGTCGTCGGCAAAGATGTAGATGTCGATGTGTATGTGGTGTCTGGCCCCGGCGATGGCTGCGAGCAGGGCTGTGAAGTAGCTGTAGCCGTCGGTGTAGATGTCGACGCTGTTGTCCTTGAACGGCAGTGACAGGTTTTGGTTGATGAACAGGTCGATTGTCTGTTTGTGGTTTTCGGGCAGCCTCAGTTCCTGCTGTTCCACGAAATTGAGCATCGACCGTCTGGCCAACTGGTTGAGGCTGCGCTCGCTTACAAGCCGCTCCTTGCGCGTGTCGATGCCGAAAAAGATGTAGAGGAGTATTCCCGCCACGGGCACGAAGTATATCACAAGCACCCACGCCATGGTCTTGGCCGGCTGGCGGTTGCCCATAAGCACGTGCACTATTGTGAGTATCACGATAATCTTATGTATTATTATGCCTGTTATGTACAGTCCGTGCATGGCGGTGTGTTATGCTTTGCGGTTATGTATGTTTGTTTTGCGGAGTTGTATTTTTGCCTTGCTGCTGTGTCATCTGATGCCCGTCAGCTTGTGGGTCTGCAGCGACAGGCGCCATCGGGGGTGGCGGCAGATGTAGTCGATGCAGGCTTTGGTTATGCGGCTGTTGCGTTCGGCGTCTCCCGTGTCGCAGGGTTGCAGATAGTAATAGTCGGCCTCTATGCCGCAGTCGCTCACGTCGGCCTCGCCCGTGGCGTGGCTTTCGCCGAACACGCACTTCAGTTCGTTGCACCGCATTACGGCCGGTCGGCCTGCATGACCCACGAAATCGACCTTTGGCGACACCGTTATCCAGTCGACACCGGCGGGAACCGGGCGTGTGCCATTGGTCTCCATGGCCACCTCATATCCGCTGTCGTGCAGCATGCCGATAAGTCGCTCGTCGGCCTGCAGCGTGGGTTCGCCGCCGGTAATGACGACGAACCGTGACGGAAAGGCGGCAATGGCCGACATTATTTCTTCGTCGCTCATCTCGCGGTAGTCCGTGAAATCGGTATCGCAGAAGGGGCAGCGCAGGTTGCATCCGGCAAAGCGTATGAATACGGCGGCGCGTCCGGTGTTGCGGCCTTCGCCCTGCAGTGATTGGAAAATCTCGTTAATCCTCTTCATCGGCTGCGGTATTCTCTTCGTCGGACGTGGTATTCTCTTCGTCGACAACGTATGTGGCGGTGTTGCCTTCGCTCTCCTGCACTGTCGTCTTGTAACATTCCGGTATCTGTTCGGTGCACCATCGTGCAATGTTTTCGGCCGTGGGGTTGAACGGCAGCAGCTCGTTGAGGTCGCCATGGTCGAGGTATCCGTGTATGCGGCGCTTCACTTCGGTGAAGTCGCACACCATTCCGTTGGCGTTCAGTTCGCGTGCCTTGCAGTATATTGTTATCAGCCAGTTGTGGCCGTGGCGGCGTGTGCACTTGCTCTCGTAGTCGAGTTCGAGCCGGTGGCAGGCCGATATCTCCATTGTCTTTTTTATGTAGTACATTGTTGTTTGTGTTAAATCGTTGTCGTTATACCATGATGTCGTTGCCCAGCTTGCGTGCCAGTGCGTCGCGCAGCAGCTGTGTGTCCTTCTGCTCCTTCAGCAGTTGCATTATGCGTTCCATGTCGTTGCCGGCCTGTCGCAGCTGCAGTTGTATGTCTTTAAGATGCCGCCTGACGATGTCCATGCGGAAGTCGAGGATGAGATGCACCACCCGCTGGCGCAGCGTTTCGGGCTTGTGCTGCATCTCGAGGCTGCGGCTGAGCTGGTAACGGTTGATGGCGAGGTCGCCCGCGAGTTGGCTTATGTCTACGTCGGGATGGTGCATGAAGTATGTTTCGGCGCGGAAACCCTCGTCGTTGTTGTGCTCCACGGCCTCGGCCAGTATGCGGTTGTACATCTCGTTGGAGAAGCGCAGGCCGTCTTGCGACAGGTCGTAGTCGACAAACTGCGATACCGACAGGTTGATTTTCTGCCCGTCCTCCGTCTCCAGTCCGTCGAAAATTATCTCCTCGCCGTGGCGTATTATGTTCTGCACGAGCATGCGCTCCACCTCTGAGGCCTGCTCGTCGGCGGTGTGCAGTCCTATCCGCGGCACTGCCGGCGTGTCGCCCCCGCCTTCAGTTCCGCCGTCTTGCGGGGCGGTTGCGCCCTCCTGCCGGTTCTGCAGCCGGCGCTGTTCGCGCTCCAGTTCCTTGGCCTTGTCTTCGCGGTCGCCGCGTATGAAGCCGTTCATGGTGTTTATAAGCGTCTGCTCGTTCATCTGCAGGCGGTGCGAACACTCGCGGATATACGTGTCGCGCGTAATCTGGTTGGGAATCACCGACACGCTTTTCACTATGCCTGCTATGGCCTCCGAACGCTTCACGGGGTCGGTTACGCCCCGCAGCAGCTGGTCGGTCTTGAACTGTATGAAGTCAGTCTGATGGCTGTCAATGTACTCTTTCAGCTCCTCCGCACTGTGTTTCCGTGAGAAACTGTCGGGGTCGTCGCCGTCGGGAAGTATCAGAACCTTTATGTTCATGCCCTCGGCCAGCAGCATGTCGGTGCCGCGCATGGCGGCGTGTATGCCCGCCTCGTCGCCGTCGTACAGCAGCACGACGTTTTGTGTGAAGCGGTGGAGCAGCCTTATCTGGTATATGCTGAGTGCCGTGCCAGAGTTGGCCACCACGTTTTCCAGCCCGCACTGGTGCATGGCAATCACGTCGGTGTAGCCCTCAACCATGTATACGCAGTCTTCTTTCACTATTGCTTTCTTGCCCTGATACAGTCCGTAGAGCTCGTGGTCCTTGTGATAGATGTCCGATTCGGGCGAGTTTACATATTTCTGCTGCACGCCTTTGGTGCGCGAGTCGAGCAGACGTCCGCCGAAGGCGTTTACCTTGCCGCTCACGTTGAACCACGGGAAGATGACGCGTCCGGCGTAGCGGTCGACGAGTTCGCCGTTGTCTTTCTTGTAGCAGAGGCCCGTCTTTATGAGGAATTCCTCTTTGTAGCCTTGTTTCAGTGCCGCCTCCGACATGGCGTTGCGCCGCGGCAGGGCGTAGCCCAGGTTGAACTTCTGCATGATGTCGTCGCGTATGCCGCGGCTGCGGAAGTATTGTTTGCCGATGGCCTGCCCGTCGATGTCGTTGTGCATGATGTCGCTGAAGTAGTTTTTTGCCCACTCGTTGACGATGAACATGCTTTCACGTTCGCCCGCCTCGCGCTTCTCGTCGTCGGTGAGCTCGCGTTCCTGAATCTCTATGTTGTACTTGTTGGCCAGCCACCGCAGCGCTTCGGGATATGTCATCTGCTCGTGCCGCATGATGAAGTGAACGGCGCTTCCGCCCGCTCCGCACGAGAAACACTTGCACACACCCTTCGACGGCGACACATAGAACGACGGTGTCTTGTCGTCGTGGAACGGACAAAGCCCTACATAGTTGACCCCGCGCTTGCGCAGGGTGACAAACTCCGACACCACATCCACTATCTGTGCGGCGTCAAGTATTCGTTCTACGGTTGCTCTGTCGATCATTTTTTCTTTTTAGGAGTTAAGGAGTTTCTTTTAGGAGTTAAAGGAGTTTCTTTAACTCCCAATCTCCTTTAGCGAAGATACTTCGCTAAAGGAGATTTTATCTCTTTCAATCCCTTCGCCACGCTCTTGGCATTTGTTCTTGCGCCGAGCAGCGACGTGTGGGTGTGGTCGCGCTTGTAGTATTTCATTGCCTTGTCCTTGCTTCCGCACTTCTTGTCGAGATAGTCGGCGGTGATGTTGTGCAGGTCGACGAGTTCGGTGCCCGTTGCCTCAGCCACCTCGCGGTACCACTTGCCGTACGAGTCGTTGCGGCGCTCTATCTTGCCGTCCTTCCACTCGTTGCGGGGCGTTATAGTGACGAGAATCGGCGTGGCCCCCTTCTCGCGAACGTCCTGTATGAACTTCTTGAGATACCATCCGAAGGTGTACACCAGCTCATATTTTCCCGACTCCTTCATGCGGTATACATGCGTGGAGTCGGACGTTCCGGGTATCACGCCGCGCATCTTCTGATAGTCGATGGGGCCAATGTCGTTGTGACCGAACTGTATAAGCACGAAGTCGCCCGGCTGCAACGAGTTGTAAACCTGGTCCCAACGACCCTCGTTAAGATAGGTGCGCGTGGAGCGTCCGGCCTTGGCGGCGTTGGCCAGCGTTATCTTTTTCTCGTTGAACACCGTGGCGGCTTGCGACGCCCAGCCCCACATGCCGTCCTCGTCCTTATCCTCGTTCTTCACCGTAGAGTCGCCCGTGAAGAACACCACCGGCTTGCCCGCCTCGCGTTTCACCGCCACTGTGGGCAGTGCGAGCGGCTTCATCATGGCCTTCAGCGGCGCGAGCTGCGGGTCGTTGTTGGCCGCCAGACCCTCGGCGGCCGAGCGCGCGTTGAGCATTGCGCCGAAACGGCTCGTGTGAATGTTGTCCTTGTAGAAGTGATAGCTCTCCTTCCACTTGCCGTACATGTCGAGTTTGGCACCCGAAATCTCGTTCAGGTCGACGTAGGGCACGCCCTGTTCGCGGCTTATCTCCTCGAGCCACGCCCCCTGGGGCTTGCGTACTATCTTGCCCTGCTCGTCGTAAGCGTTGCGCGGGGTGAGCGACATCAGTATGGGGTGGGCACCCTTTGCGCGGCAGTCGGCAATGTACTTGCGCATGTATCCGCCGTAGGTGTAGACGGTTTCCTTCACTCCCGTCTCCTTTATGGTCACCTCCACGGAGTCGCGTCCCGTGCCCTTGAGCACCGAGCGCGCGCGCCCGCTGTCTATCGGTCCGCCGTCGTTGTGGCCGATGGATATGATAACCCAGTCGCCGGGTTTGAGCGCCTCGCGCACTGCCGGCCACAACTGGTTGTAGTATGTGCGTGTGCTCATGCCGCCGAGGGCCTGGTTCTCCACGCTTATCTTGTTCAGATCGAAATACTCGTGCTCAAAGTATCCCCATCCCCACTGGCCGTTGTTGCCGTTGCCGAGCGTGCCGTTGCGCATGGTCGAGTTGCCTATGAGGAAGAGCACGGGGTTCTGTCCGCGGCGTGTGGTGCCCGGCTGGGGGCGCGCCATGAGGGCTTTGGCTATACTGTCGGGGGTGTTGTCCACCACTTTGTTTACGTCTTCCATCACCTCCGGTGCCTGTCCGAAGGCGAGTGTGGCCGACGTGCCAAGGATTGCAATAGCAGATAGTAGTCTTTTCATCGTTTTTATGATTTTGTTTTTTTATAATATGATTTTTCCTTTCGTGCGGATGCAGGTGCCGCCATGGGTGCCGTCTGCCGGCATCCGCGCCCATTCGGGCGACAGTCCTTGCGGCGCCTATCTTCTGCAAAGGTAACAAATTAATGCGGTCTGACGAAACCTGCCGCCCTGTTTTTTGCCATATAAGGGATATTACTGACGTTTTGCAAGTGCCCGGCCCGGAGAGTTAAAGGGAGTTAAGGAGCTAAATGGAGTCAAGCCAACGGCATTATGTAGCCCCGGGCTGCGTCTGAACGGCGGCCGCTGGGGGCGTAACGGCCGGCGGAATGTATGATTTATTCTGAAAAAAACGCACTTCTTTTTCGTCGAAATAGAAGCGGCGGGAGGCCGTTAAGGCCCTTTCCCGACCCCGTTTTTGTGCCTTTATACGGCAAAAAGCCCCGAAAGGAACCCCGAAATGGGCCATACCGGTGTGCAAAATATGCCGTTTGGCGTTGCAATATGCACCGTTTTGCACTGCGAAACGCGCCGTTTTGCAGTGCGAAATGCGCCTCTCTGCTTTCTTTACACGGGCTTTTTCTGCGTTCTTTTTGTAACTGCCTGACTGTCAGCGCATCCTGTTTTGATGTAAAAACCGCCATTTCGGCCTGTAGGACGGAAACGGCGGTTTTGCGCGGAGCGTCGAAGAAGATTGTAAGAATAGTTTTATCCGACATTTGGAGTGATAAGCAGGACGCGTGTTTGGGATATAGAGAAATATTTTAAACGCAAAGACGCAGAGACGCAAAGATTATTTTTAACACGGAGACACAGAGAACAATTTAAGGTTCATCCGACATTTGGAGTGACATGTTACA
>NZ_URNN01000157.1 GCF_900549175.1 uncultured Prevotella sp.
AATAAAACACGACAAAACTACTATGCAATCTTACCTGTCTATGCCGGGGAGGCATGCGAATGCTGCGATATGGATATTCACATATGCATAAAGAGCTTCAGGCTGATTTGCATAATATAAACGCAAAGGGATTTTTTTTGTTCAATAGGAAGTATAAAAAAAGTGATTTTATAGGAGTAATTATCGTTGTACCTCATAAAAACGTTACTTTTGCTCCTTCTAAAGACAGAAATGCGTATGGAGCCCAGAGAACTTATCAACTTTATGGCTATTGCCGAGAGACTAAAGTGTAATACACGCCATTCGTGGACATCAACCTATCGCCATGAGAGCGTAGCTGAACATAGTTGGCGACTCACTTTACTGGCATATTTTGTACAGGATGAATTTCCTGAGGCTGATATGAATAAAGTGATTCAGATGTGTATTCTTCATGATTTAGGTGAGGCTATCACAGGAGACATTCCTGCTTTCTATAAAACGCAGAAAGATGAAGAGGTTGAAGACCGTAAGATTGAGGAGTTGTTTCAGACTCTACCTCCTTTTTATCGGGATAAACTATTGCCGTTATTTCGGGAGATGGGAGAGCTTGCAACGCTGGAGGCGAAGATATACAAAGCTTTGGATAAAATGGAAGCTATCTTTCAACACAATGAAGCTGATATTTCTACCTGGATTCCTTTGGAATATACTACCAACTTGGAGTATGGAGCAGAGAATGTAGCGTTTTCTCCTTATTTGAGACGGTTGAAACAGGAGCTCTATAATGATTCGGTTCGAAAGATTGAAAGTGTATCCGAACAAGGAGGAGGCAGCAATAACAGATGGGTTGATTTGACACTGAAGGTCTCCCCGAAGATGATAAAAGATGCACAGGGAAATGAGAACAAGGCTTTCACGGCATTTGCCGTAAATTGCGTGATTCCGGCAAGAAACGGTATCGACAAAACAGTGGAAATCTCTGTCGCTAAGGATGGAGAGGAGCACAATCGGGCTGACTATACCGTAGGCAAGAGAGTGGAAATTTCCGGTGTGTTGACTTTCAAGAAGCGTGGAGACAACCTCTATTTCAATATGTCGGCTTCATCGGTCAACCTTACCGTGGCTTCAAACGAGGATTCCATCAAGGGCGAAATGCTCTTCCGTGGAAAGACAGGCAAGAACATCGAGGAGAAGACAGACAAGAAAGGCAAGAATTTCTTGCAGTTCTCCGCATTTTCCGCGGAAAAGGTCAATGACGGCTTCGAATACCTGTGGGTACGCTTCTTAGGCTTTGACCGTGAACGTGAGGAGTGGCTGCAACCGCAGACCGGCATCGAGGCCAAAGGTGAACTGGAACTGTCCGTCTATAACGACAAGCTGAACATAGCCTGCAAGGTATCGGAAATGTCGGAATATGTGAAACAGCCGTATAACCCTAACAACTGACAGTCATGGCCGGTTACAGGAAAAACAGCAATGACGGTCCGTCCGCGGAGGACAAGGCTCTTGACCTCTTTGCGGAAATGATGATTGAGCGCATCGAGACCATCAGCAAGGACTGGACGAAACCATGGATTACCGAAGGCAGCTTAGGGTGGCCGAAGAATCTGTCCGGACGTGAGTACAATGGGATGAACGCGCTCATGTTGCTTCTCCATTGCGAGAACAAGGGCTACAAGATACCGCGTTTCTGTACCTTTGACTGCGTGCAACGGATGAACAAACCGTCCGAAAAGCAGGCAAAGGAGGGTGTAGAACTGCCAAGAGTTTCAGTGAACAAGGGCGAAAAATCCTTCCCCGTGATGCTCACTACCTTTACCTGCATCCACAAGGAGACCAAGGAGAAGATCAAGTATGACGATTTTAAGAAACTCTCCGATGAAGAGAAGAAGATGTACAATGTATATCCGAAGATGCAGGTCTTCCGGGTATTCAATGTAGCCCAAACCAATCTTCAGGAAGCCCGTCCGGAACTTTGGAACAAGCTGGCGAATGGGGATGCCGTAAAGTTGGATGAAAGCGAGAAGATGTCTTTTGAACCGATGGATGTGATGATTCGAGATAACCGCTGGATTTGCCCGATCAAGCCGATGCACCAGGACAAGGCATACTTTTCCATTTCCAAGAACGAGATTGTGGTTCCCGAAAAATCCCAGTTCAAGGACGGCGAATCCTATTATGGTACTCTTTGGCATGAGATGACCCACAGCACGGGCATTGGGGGGCAACTCGACCGTATCAAACCGTCCGGTTTCGGTTCGGACGAATACGCCCGTGAGGAACTGGTGGCAGAATTAGGCAGCGCATTGGTGGCACAGCGTTACGGTATGAGCAAGGCATTGAAAGAAGAGAGCTGCGCTTATCTGAAATCCTGGCTGGACCACTTGAAGGAATCGCCCCAGTTTATCAAGACCACACTTCTGGATGTAAAAAGGGCTACCTCGCTCGTTACGCAGAATGTGGATAAAATAGTGCAGGAATTGGAACAGAAAAGCAAGGTGCAGCAGGATAACGGACAGCGGAATAAGGTCAAACAGTCCGTACCCGAAGGAAAGGTGTTCTACTCTTCCGTAGCCTATCTGCAATCCACCGATGACACCTCACGACTGGATGCGCTTCGGGAGAAAGGCGATTATGAGGGATTACTCCGGCTTGCCAAGGAGTATTATGATGGCGATGGAATCAACGAGCAATATACCTTTGTCTCTCCTCGCCAGAACAAGGGTGATGATCTGCTGATAGAAGACAAGGATTTTGCCGTGATCTATAACAACAGCGTGGGAGGATCTTACGAGGTGATGCTGAAATACTCGGAGCAGGAAATCCGTGACCATATTACACGGTATGGTGTCCGGCTGGCAAGCAGTGACATAAAAGAGGTTGCCAAAGACATGGCGGCCGAGCAGTTCTCTGCGATGACAAAGCAGCGTACTCCTGTCCTTGAAATGCCAAACGGAGATATTCTCCATATCGGGTATAACAGGGATGCCGACACCCTTGATGTCGGCACGGCGACCAATGCCGGAATTGCCGTCAGCCACAGTTTCCCATACGACCACGACAATTCACTCGATTCCAATCTCCAATCCGTCAATGAAAAGCTGAATGAAATGGAGCAATATCAAAAAGAGGAGTTGGAATACAGTGGCGGGATGCACCGCTGAGTATAAAAGTCTGTTATCTGTTCTGTTCAGCCGTAGAGAGTCGTCCTCTCTGCGGCTGAATTGGTTTAGTCCCACTGATAAGTCCTACTTACACAAAAAAGAGAGATTTTTCACCTTAATTAGTCGCAAAATATCGGCACTATTCTGAATTAGTGCCGAAAATTTGTTACCTTTGCAGTCGAAGAAAGGAATAATAATCACATGAGCAACGAGACGACAACATTCATACTTGACTATGCTGAAGTTCATCATGACTTTAGTTTAGGAGATTTGTTTGCTTATCTACAAGAGAAGACAGGCATCAAAAAGTCTTCTTTGTCCTGGTATCTGTTCAAGCTCGTGAATGAAAATGTACTGGTCAGAACCGGGCGGGGAACGTATGCCAAAGTGATGAAGCAGGTCTTTTCACCCCAACCGATAGAGGAAGTGAAGGAGGTTTACGGTTTGTTGCAATCGGATTTTCCGTTTGCGAAATTCTCTGTTTATCAAGGGGACATCATAGCCCCTTTGCAACATCACCTTTCATCCAACCGCATCATCTACGTGGAAACGGACAGGGATTCGGCAGAAACCGTTTTCAATTTTCTGAAAGACAGAAACCATGATGTTTACCTACGACCGGACAAAAATATGATATACCGATACGTGGATATGGACAGCCGTGTCATTTTCGTAAAAAATCTTGTTTCGGAAGCTCCCTTGCAAGAAGTATCCGGCGTGCCTATGCCCACGTTGGAAAAACTGTTAGTGGATATATTGAGAGATACGGACTTTTTCTACCTGCAAGGCAGTGAGAGTGACCGTATCATAGAAAACGCCTTTAACCTGTACACAATCAACAGGAACAGGCTTTTCAGGTATGCCGATAGGCGTAAAGTGAAGAAAGAATTATCGTCAATTTTAGAAAACTTGAACATACAATGATAAAGAAAGAGTGTTTTACGACAGAATGGATTGAACAGGTTGCATCCGAACTGCACTACAATGACAAGAACCTCATAGAGAAAGTAATCCGTGCCTTGTCCCTGCTTGAAATGTTGGTTAAAGCCGGATGTCCTCTCGTCTTCAAGGGTGGCACGGCACTTATGCTCATTCTTGGGAAATCTGCCCATCGTCTATCAATCGACATTGATGTCATCTGTCCTCCCGGAACCAATATAGAGGACTATCTGAAATCGTTTGCCGATTTTGGCTTTATCAATCTGGAACTCGTGGAGCGCAAGCAAAGGGACGACGCGGACATACCTAAAAGCCATTCCAAGTTTTTCTATCAGATAGCTTACCGGAACGACACGGACGCCCAATCCTATATCCTGCTGGACGTATTGTACGAGGAGATTCATTATTTCCAAACCCGGCAAATAGCCATTGATTGCCCGTTCATACGGCTGGAGGGAGAACCGTTAATGGTGACTGTTCCGTCCGCAGAAGATATTTTAGGGGATAAACTGACAGCTTTCGCTCCCAACACTACCGGAATACCTTATTACAAGAACGGCAGGTCCTGTTCGATGGAGATAGCCAAGCAACTTTATGACGTGGGGCGGTTGTTTGAAAATGTTTCAGGATTGCAGATTACCGCAGAGGCTTTCCGCAAGATTGCGGTAGTCGAACTCTCGTACCGGTCTTTGGGAACGGATATCGGACAGGTCTTCAACGACATCCGTCAGACGGCACTCTGTATCTCCACACGAGGTAAATCCGGAGAAGGTGATTTCAACTTGATACAAGACGGAATCATCCGTGTAAAGTCATTTATGTACAAACAACGGTATCTGATAGACAATGCTATTATTGATGCGGCACGGGCGGCTTATTTAGCCACGCTGATTGAAAAGGGAGTCACAGAAGTGGAACGCTATTCAAACAATCCGGTTGACATCAAGGATTTGGTTATTCGACCTTCGCTGACCAACAAACTGAACAAGTTGAAAAGCAATCTACCAGAAGCCTTCTATTATTGGGCAAAGACGAGTGAACTGTTGGAAGTATGATTTTTTGTAAACAGCACGAAGGCTATTCCCCACATAATTCACGGTCAATATGAACGAAAGGCTGGTATTTGTAATCCTGCTCGGTGTTATCAGTATCCTATGGTATATCGTTGGATATTGGCGGCGGAAAGCCGGAGAAACGGCGTTTTTAGCTGCGCAAAAGACCGAGAAGGAGGATGAACGTGACCGTTTATGCCGTTTGGCGGTAAGAGCCGGTCATCGGGATGCTTGTCGTATGTTCTGTTGTTTACATCCGGATTTATTCAAAGAACAGCCACCACTCAAACCATTCAAATTGCACGGTACAAAAGTAGTATTCTATGGGCAATATTATCCGTCCCGGTACAAACCGTTTCTCAACGATGATCAGCAGGCGTTCTGCCATTCAGTCTATGAGTTCAAGGAGGGAAAAATACACGGCATTGAGTTTTTCAAATCTTGCATGAACGCCTTACAAATGGATGACCACCATTTTCATATCATGTTCATGCCTTGTAGCGATGAGTTCAAATATATCCAGCGATTCAAGCGTTTGAACTGGTATGTCTGTACCCATTGTCCGGATCTGACATCAGGATTATACGATGTTGATGTGTTCGAGCCTCGTGAATGTTTGCATGAAGCCAAAGGTTATGAGAATCGAATACTTGAGCGGAATTACCGAATCACAGGAGATATAAAAGGGAAAGATGTTATTATTGTTGACGATGTACTGACTACCGGGCAAAGTATGACCGACTACAAGGAGGAGATAGAACGGTGCGGTGGCAAGGTGGTGGCTGCCATTTTCTATGGCAAGACTATCACTTTGCCGCATCCGCTGATTGTCAAATTGGAGGTGTGGGGTGACTATATTACCCGCTTTTCCAAATCAAATTAGTCTCTTTCTTTGCGGTTGGATTGTTGTAGCTATATAGTCAGTCAATATCATAGCCTATCACGTATTCATCGTTGATAAGCAGATAGTAATAGCCGTTGCCACAATTCCGGTATTCTTTGCTGAAGCCTGCCGACATATCGCCATTGTCCCGTAGCTCACACCAAAGCGTTCCGTCATAACCGCAAAAATCAAAGCGACAAGTGGAAAAACTCTCTTTGTTCTTCATCGCCTCTCTGAAACGCTGCATAGATGCCGTCCCACAATATTTTTCGATAGTGGCAAGCCCTATACACTTGCCGTCAATGCGTGTTCCGGTCGTGATGTGGTTCTCGTAAAGGGATTTATCCAAATCCGCATTTGCGATGTCACGAAGCCAAGCGTTTGTATGTGTGGCAAGTCGGGCAAGTTTCTGATATTTCAGAATGAGTTTCCTGTCCGTATTCGCCTCCTGCTCTTGCGAGGGATAGTATATCTGCTCGATGCTTGACCAATCTGTGAAAACATAACCTTTTGTCCTTTTGCCGGGCGCGATAATGCCAATAATACCCCTGTCCCGATTGATGAACAAGCGTCTGCGTTTTCCTGCAATCCTCACATATAGAGACGAAGGATTGGTTTCGTTGCGAAGATAGCTCTCCGCAGGATGAATAGTTGTCGTTTCCATATCCGTACCTATTTTTCAATATTTATTTTACCCGTCCTTACCTGTACTCCGTTACGGTAGAGTGTGATTTCTCCGGGCTTGAAGCCCATTTCTCCGAAGGCTATGTATCTGATATAATCCCGGTACTTCTCGCCTGAAAAGTTTTTGCCGCACAAGTTGTTGAAAAACATGGGTATTGAAAACCCGTCCTCTCCCGACAACACTGTTTTGCCGTTTTGTCTGATTTCGTCTAACATACCAAATTCCAATTTTCATCATCAATCGTAAGTTTGTTCATTTCC
>NZ_URNN01000158.1 GCF_900549175.1 uncultured Prevotella sp.
GGCGTACCCATAAACGCGATGTGCCTTACGCAAAAAGACGGTTACACTTTACATTCCATTTGAAACTCCATTTGACCCTCTTAACATCTTTAACCCTTTCAACCCTTTAACCCTACCCCCCTTACTCCAAACCCTAAGTTTCACGTGAAACACTTAACACTAAAACGTCTTTAAATAAAGGAGTTACGAGCAATGACTAAAGAAGAAAACGAAAAACGGCTGGCGCGCCTGAAAGGCATCGTAAGCAGTCTTCCGGAAAAGCCTGGCAGCTACCAATACTATGACGAGAACGGGACGATAATATACGTAGGCAAGGCCAAGAATCTGAAAAGCAGGGTATCGTCTTACTTCCATACAGAGGTAGACCGGTACAAGACCAAAGTGCTCGTAAGCAAGATACACGACATAACATACACCGTTGTCAACACGGAAGAAGACGCCCTTCTGCTCGAAAACAACCTTATAAAGAAGTACAACCCGCGGTATAACGTACTGCTGAAAGACGGAAAGACATATCCGAGCATCTGCGTGACAAACGAGCCGTTTCCGCGCATTTTCAGCACCCGCAACATCAACCGGAAATGGGGCACCTATTACGGTCCCTACTCTCATCTCGGCTCCATGTACGCCATTCTCGACCTTATAAAGAAGCTCTGCCACCCGCGCACCTGCCGCCAGCCGATGACGCGCGAAGGCATTGCCGCCGGGAAATACAGCGTGTGCCTGGAATATCATATAAAAAACTGCGGCGGGCCGTGTACCGGATGCCAGACTTACGATGACTACAGGGAAAATATTGCCCGCGCACGCGAGATACTGAAAGGGAACACCCGCGACATACTTCGCTCAATGCGTGCGGAGATGGAGCGTCTGGCCGAAGAATTGCGCTTTGAAGAGGCAGAGGCCATAAAGCAGAAATACATGCTTATCGACAATTTCTGCTCAAAGAGCGAGGTTGTAAGCCATATTATAACCAATGTCGACGTATTCTCCATTGCCAGTGACGAAAAGACGGCGTTCATCAACTATATCCACGTAAACAACGGCAGCATCAACCAGTCTTTCACCTTCGAATATAAGAAACGGCTCGATGAATCCGACGAAGAACTGCTCACATTGGGCATAGTCGAGATGCGCGAACGGTTCAAGAGCACATCCCGCGAGATAATAGTTCCCTTCGCCATCGACCTGCCTTTAGACGGCGTGACGCTCACCGTACCGCAACGCGGCGACCGCAAGACACTGCTCGACCTTTCGGTCATGAACGGCCGGCAATACCGGTTCGACCGCCTCAAACAGGCAGAAAAACTCAATCCGGAGCAGAAATCGGTGCGGCTGATGAAGGAAATACAGGATGCCCTGCGACTGCCAAAAATGCCGTATCAGATAGAATGTTTCGACAACTCGAACATCTCCGGTACCGATGCGGTGGCCGCATGCGTAGTGTTCAAGAAGATGAAACCGAGCAAAAAGGACTACCGCAAGTACAACATCAAGACCGTAACGGGGCCGGACGACTACGCATCGATGAAAGAAGTGGTGCGCCGACGCTACACGCGCCTCACGGAAGAGCAGCAGCCCCTGCCCGACCTCATCATCACCGACGGCGGACGCGGACAGATGGAGGTGGTGCGCGAGGTCATTGAAGACGAGCTGCATCTGCAGATTCCCATCGCGGGACTCGCCAAAAACGACCGACACCGCACCAACGAACTGCTATACGGCTTTCCGCCAATGGTAATCGGCATGAAGACCGACAGCGAACTGTTCCGCCTGCTGACGCAAATACAGGATGAAGTGCACCGGTTCGCCATAACGTTCCACCGCGACAAACGCTCCAAACACGCCCTGCACAGCGAACTGGACGACATAAAAGGCGTAGGCCCGAAGACGAAAGAGACACTTTTGAAGCGTCTGAAGAGCGTAAAACAGATAAAAGAGGCATCTCTCCAAACGCTGGCCGAAATCGCGGGAGAAGCAAAAGCAAGGCTTGTTTACGGGCATTTTCACGGAGAGACACAGTCCGAAGAAAGATTATAAAAGGATTAAGGGCAAAAAAACACGCACTTTGCGCATATTCTATGCCTAAAAAACACTACCTTTGTAGTAGAAGAAAACATCCGTACACACACAGAAAAGAAACAACTGCAAATGAGAACAGTGATACAAAGAGTGGCACATGCCTCGGTGACGATAGACGGCAAGGTGAAATCAGCCATAGACCGCGGCTATCTGATATTGCTCGGAATATGCGAGGAAGACACCACGGAAGACGTGGAATGGCTGGTCAAGAAGATTGCCGGACTGCGCGTTTTTGATGACGAAAACGGCGTGATGAACCGCCCGATAACCGACTTCGGGGGCGAGGCCCTCGTGGTAAGCCAGTTCACACTAATGGCATCCTACAAGAAAGGCAACCGCCCCTCGTGGCTGCGCGCCGCACGCCACGAGACAGCCGTACCGCTCTACGAAGAGTTCTGCCGGCGGCTCGGCGAGGCCATAGGACGGCCCGTAGGAACCGGCGAGTTCGGTGCAGACATGAAGGTGGAGCTGCTCAACGACGGGCCGGTGACCATCTGTATGGACACAAAGAACAAGGAGTGAGAAGAAAGCGCCTTCTGTAAAGTCAGAAGCGCAAAAGAACTGACAATAAAAAGGACAAAAGACAACAGACATGGCAGACAACATAAGCATCAAAGACGCCCAACGCATCGTCGACGAGTGGATAAAAGAATACGGAGTACGCTACTTTTCGGAGCTCACCAACATGGCCGTACTGACCGAAGAAGTGGGCGAGATGGCACGCATAATGGCACGCAAATATGGCGACCAGAGCTTCAAGGAGGGCGAAAAGCCGACCTTGGCGACGAGATGGCCGACGTGTTGTGGGTGCTGCTCTGCATTGCCAACCAGACAGGAACCGACCTCACCGAGGCCTTCCGCAAGAACATCGAGAAGAAGACAAGCCGCGACAGGGACAGACACAGGAACAATCACAAACTGTCAAACAAGTAACTGTCCTTTATGAAACGGACACCCGTCCTTTATCAAACAAGCAACAATCTTTTATCAAATAATTAACTATCAAAAAAAACGACAAGATTATGAGTGAAAATCATTCGGAACATTGCTGCTGCGGACATCATAATGACCACAGCCGGGAGAAAAGCAAATACGAAACGGCACTGGAAAAGTACAACCTCAAGGTTTCCGACGAGGAAGTGCGTGAGGCCGTGAAGAAGATAATTGCAGAGAAAGTGCACGAGAACGATACGCCCGAAGTGAAGAAATTCCTCATGGGAAGCATCGAGCTGACCACACTGAAGACAACCGATTCGGAAGAGAGTGTGCTGGCTTTCACCGAGCGTGTCAACCAGTTTGACGAGGCATATCCCGCCCTGCCACACGTGGCCACCATCTGCGTATACCCGTGTTTTGCCGGTATAGTAAGTCAGGCGCTTGAGGTGGATGGCGTGGAAATAGCCTGTGTTTCAGGAAGTTTTCCGTCATCTCAAGCCCTTATAGAAGTCAAGGTGGCCGAAACGGCACTGGCACTGAAAGACGGTGCCACTGAGATAGACATCGTCATGCCGGTGGGCAAGTTCCTCAGCGGCGACTATGAGGGTGTGGCCGACGAAATCAGCGAGCTGAAACAGGTGTGCGGCGAGAAGAAGATGAAGGTGATTTTGGAGACGGGATGCCTCAAGACCGCCGAGAACATAAAGAAGGCTTCCATCATTGCCATGTATGCCGGTGCCGACTACATCAAGACAAGCACGGGCAAACTGGAGCCCGCCGCCACGCCGGAGGCCGCCTACATGATGTGTCAGGCCATCAAAGAATATTACAATGAAACTGGTATACAGATTGGTTTCAAGCCCGCCGGAGGCATCAATTCCGTGATGGACGCGCTCATCTACTATACCATAGTAAAGGAAGTTCTTGGCGAGAAATGGCTCACCAACCAGTGGCTCCGCCTCGGCACCAGCCGCCTGGCCAACATGCTGCTGAGCGAGATTGTGGGTGAGGAAACCAAATTCTTCTGAGAAAGAAAAGGAGGAAGATAATGGGAAAAATGGAGATTGTGGGAGATATGAGAGGAATGGGATTTATGGGAAAGATGGGAAAGAAAAGCTTTCTCACACACACCCATTCCTCCCATCCTTCCCACAACCCCCATCCTTCCCATCACTCCCATCCCTCCCACAAAAGTCCCATATCTCCCACAAAGTCCCATCTCCCACACAACCCAATATCATTTCCATAATTTCATAAAAAAATCTACAACTATGCCTAAAGAATTTCTCCCGCAAAACAAGAATTACAAGAACCTGATAGCCTATCAGAAAGCGGAATGTATCTATGATATCACGTTCTATTTCGCCCACAAATATCTGTCGAAAGGTGACAGGACAATAGACCAGATGATACAGGCTGCACGCTCTGGAAAACAGAACATTGCCGAGGGGAGTGCGGCAAGTGTCACATCAAGGGAAACCGAGATTAAACTGACCAATGTGGCCAAGGCAAGTCTGCAGGAGCTGCTGGTGGATTATGAGGACTATCTGCGTGTCCGCAATCTGAAACAATGGCCTACTGACAACGAAAAATCAATACAGACAAGAGCTGTCTGCCGGCAACATAGCGACAGCGGTTACTATCGTGAGGCGATAGAAAAACGCAGTGATGAAACCATTGCCAACATCGCCATCACCTTGATTTACCAGACCGACCTGCTACTAAGAAAACTTATAGAACACCAGAAGAGCGAATTTTTGAAGAACGGTGGCATAAAAGAGGAGATGTACAAGGCAAGAATGGATTGGAAAAAGCACAACCAATAGAATAAAAAATCCCATCAACAAGATTGTCAATGGGATCTGTATATAGATTAAAAAATCATTTCATCCTCTCTATAACATAATCAAGATAAGCCCCGAGCGCATCCCTTATCCCGTCATCAGCCACGTGATTGTCAAGATATTCCATGGCTTCAAGCCTGAAGTCATTCATCCTCCGCTCGGCATATTCTATACCTCCGTGTGTCTTGGTATAGTCAACAAGAACGGCGATTTCATCGGCACTCACCGTACGGTCCTTCACCTTACGGGCCAAATTCCTTATCACTTCCGACCCGCTACTGTTCACCGCATATATTACAGGCAGCGTCAGTTTGCCCTCGGCCATATCGTTACCCGTGGGCTTGCCTATCTCCGGCGAGTCGTAATAGTCGAAAATGTCATCCCGTATCTGGAAGATTATGCCGAGATTGCGGCCGAAGCGCGCAGCCTCGCCTATCTCCTCGTCAGACGCTCCCGCCGACAGGGCACCCATGGTGCAGCAAGCCTCGAAGAGAGCCGCTGTCTTTTGCCTAATCACCTGATAATAAACATCTTCCGATATCTCCTGATTCTGTATGTTTGACAGCTGCAAAATCTCGCCACTTGCCAGCGTACGGCCCAGTTCCGACAGGTATTTCACTATCGTGACATTCTGCGTACGCGCCACGCGAAGCAACGCCGTAGACAGCAGATAGTCGCCCACGAGCAGGCTTTTTTCCATCGACGGAGTCGGAATGACGAACATAGCGAACACATAGATGCGGATCAGCGTCGCCACGACCGTAGCGAACACGATCGCTTCGACCCATTCCGACACTTTGCGGTAGGTTCTGTTGGTTTGCTTGCGCTCTTTGTGTTTGCGCCAGAACAGGCGATACATGTATTTCGATATGTAGATGTCGTAGATGACGGCTATGCCCGGCAGCAGCCACGGGTTGCCGGTCCATACGACGAACCACAGCGTGTAAAGGAGCGAAACGACGCCGAACTTGACCCAGCGGTTGCTCCATATTTTCTTCAGTTTGCTCACTCTATTCTTATGTGTTTTTATTGGCCCTGCGGCCGTTCGGACGACAAACGGCGTTTCGGTCGGTTTTCGTATCGTTTTTATGGGCTCGGCCGGCTCTTATTCCAGTCCCAGCAGGTCCTTCATCGAGAATATTCCCTTTTTGCCGGCGACGAACTCGGCTGCCATCACTGCGCCCGTAGCGAACCCGCACCGATTTTTCGCGCAGTGCGTGATCGACAGCACGTCCGCTTCCGACTCGTAGGTAACCGTGTGAATGCCCGGCACGACGCTGCGGCGTACGGAAGCGATTTCCAGCGCATCGGGCTCGGTCGTCGTACCGCTCGTCCAGTGTGTCTTGCGGTCTATTCGGTCGAGAATATCTCCGGCCAGCGTAATGGCCGTGCCGCTGGGAGCGTCCTTTTTCTGCGTGTGGTGCGTTTCTTCGACCGTTACGTCGTAGGTTCCGAAACGATTCATCAGTTCGGCCAGCTTGCGGTTTACCTCGAAGAAGACGTTGACCCCGATGCTGTAGTTCGATGCGTAGAAAAAGGCTCCGCCGTGCTGACGGCACAAAGCTTCCGCCTCGTGGAGCCGCTCGGTCCAGCCCGTCGTGCCGCATACGACCGGTACGCCCGTCTCGAAGCAGTTACGCAGGTTGTCGAACGCCGTCGAGGGAGTCGTGAACTCGATCGCCGCATCGACTCCGTGCAGGTTCTCGGGCGTCAGATCGTCCGTATTGTCCCGATCGACGATCAGGGTTATGCTGTGGCCGCGCTCGACGAGAATCCGCTCGATCTCGCGCCCCATTTTGCCGTATCCTATCAGTGCAATTTTCATAATCGGCGGTTTTGTTGCAGCAAATTTACACTAATTTTTAAAAGATTCGCTCCGTGCCGGTCGGATAACATGCCGCCTGTGCGGGAAAATCTTCTGACGGCTTCGTTTCGCGATGGAACCTTATGTCGAGTGGAGCGGATGGCCGGTTTGCCATTGCGCGGATCATAGCGGCCCTCAGCGTACTCCGGAACCGGAGCTTTTCCCTCTGTTCGTTTCCGGGCCGATGCCTCGCGGCGATCGGCACGG
>NZ_URNN01000159.1 GCF_900549175.1 uncultured Prevotella sp.
ACGGGAACATGGCACTCTTTCCGGCACCACCGATGAACATCAGCACGAGAGCCGTGGGCAGGATAAATCCGCCTGCGGTTACAGCCTTCATCACGTCAACGGGAATGAACGGAGCCGTACCGTCGGCCATCACTACATCACCGGCAAACGAGAAGCTGAACGAACCTGTATAGTAACCGAAGATAAGGATACCGATCAGGAAGAACATATCAGCAAAACGCGTCACGATGAACGCCTTCTTTGAAGCCGAAACGGCTGCCTGAAGCGGATAGTAGAATCCGATGAGCAGATAAGAGCTCACACCCACAAGCTCCCAGAACAAGTACATCTGGAAGATGTTCGTGGCAACCACAAGTCCGAGCATCGACATGGTGAAGAGGCTCAGGAAAGCGTAGTAACGCTGAAAGCCCTTCTCACCGTGCATATAACCGAACGAGTAGATATGCACCATCAGGCTGACAGTGCTTATCACGATAAGCATCATCACCGAGATGGGATCGAGCATAATGCCGAGGTCGAAGTTAAGATGACCAAGGGGCAACCACGTGAAGTTGTAGGGCACCAATGTTGCAAACGCGCCGTCAGCTCCACGCTCTGCCGTGAAATAACAGAATGCGGTGTAATAAGACAGTACGGTCACAATACCCAACGATGTGGTACCGATGAGTCCGGCAGTCTTATGCGACATCTTCATGCCGGCCAATCCCAATACGATGAAGGAGAGCAGCGGCAGAAGGAGTATCAGAAATACAAAACTATAATCCATAACTCACATTAAAATTTCATGTTTTCAATACTGTTCACCTGGTCGCTGTTGAAGTTACGGTAAACATTGATAATTATCGCGATGGCCACCGCACTCTCGGCCGCACTGACACCGATGGAGAACAGGGTCATGAAGAAACCCTCCAGCTCACCGGGGAACAACATGCGGTTGAACGCAGCGAAATTGAGGTCGACGGCATTGAGCACAAGCTCGATGGAGATGAGCATGGCTATCAGGTTGCGGCGGGTGACGAAACCGAACACGCCGATAAAGAACAACAGTGCACTAAGCACGAAATAATATTCTACTGGTACCATAAATTATTTCTCCTCCTCTTTTCTTGATACTACAATACCTCCGATGATACATGCAAGCAGGAACACCGAAATGAACTCGAACGGGAGCACATACTGGTATTTCTCGCTGCCGAGCAGAGCCTGACCGACAACATTCATGGGCACCTCAACATCTTCTGTACCACAGGCCTTGCACAGGAACTCGTTCTTCAGGAGAATGAGAGCCACAACGGCAAAACCTACGAGAGAGACACAAGCTCCGCAAAGTGCACGGCTGCACTTCACGCGCTCAACGATGCCCTGCAGCGTACGCTTGCCCACAAGCTGTATGGCAAACACATAAATCATCGTCACGCCACCGGCATAGACACTGATTTGGGCTGCGCCAAGATAGGTATAATCGAGCAGGAAGTAAAGACCTGCCACACCGAAGAGAACGAACAGCATGAAAGTGGCTGCCCGCATGATACGGGTCGTTGTCACACACATCACGGCAGAGCCGAGAATGACAACGGCAAGGATTATAAACATTACTAAATTAGCCATAAAACTATCGTCCTCCCTTTATTTTTTAGTGTTCCACTTGCCGATTTCGATAGGTGAGCCACCGTCAATGATGTTTGGCAGCGACGGCTCGTACTTCACTTCCTTGTCGAGATGGAGCACCAGCGAACCGCGCTCAAAAGTGGAGTTCTCGAAATCGTTTGTAAACTTGATGGCGTCCTGGGGACAAACGTTGACACAGAGCTGGCAGAACATGCAGTCGCCAAGATCATACCGATAGTCGGTAAGGAACCTCTTTTTCTTGCCGTCCTCTGTCTCACGCATCTCCGACGTAATCTTGATTGTTCCGTTGGGACATGCCTTCTCGCACAGTGTGCAGGCGATGCACTTGTGGTTGCCCTCGGCATCGTGCGGCATGACGAGACGTCCGCGATGGCGCTCAGACACGTGCAGCGTTGTCTTGCGGTTTTCCGGATATTGTTCGGTCACCTTTGGAGTGAAGTATTCGTTCAAGGTTACCCGAAAACCGGTGAGCAGCGACTTTATGCCTTTCGCTGCACCTCCGAAATATGAATTGTTATTTTCCATTGTCTAATGAATTAATAATTCAGCCGTATCACACATTATTTAATATACCATCCCAATGCCACGATGACAGTCATGAGCACAAGGTTGAACAGTGATAACGGCATGAGATATTTCCACTCAAGCTTCAGTATCTGGTCAATGCGCAGACGCGGGAACGACCAGCGTATCCAGAGCAGCACCCACACAAGGGCAAATGCCTTGCCAAGGAACCACACGATGCCGGGAATATAGTCCATCACAGCATCAAAACCGGCCACACCAATATGTATAGGCATCCATCCGCCGAGGAACACCGTTGTGGCAACACCGGCGATGACGAACATATTGAGGTACTCGGCCAGATAGAAGAAGCCGAAGCCCATACCCGAATACTCAGTGTGATAACCGGCGGTAAGCTCACTCTCAGCCTCGGGAAGGTCGAACGGGCCGCGGTTGGCCTCGGCATTACCGGCCACGAGGAACACGAGGAAAGCGATGATGGCAGGGATGTGACCCTGGAATATGAGCCATCCGAACGCCCCCGACTGAGCCTCAACAATACCGCTTATCTGCATCGTTCCCGTAAGCACAACGGCCGTGATAAGGCAGAGGCAGAGCGACATCTCGTAAGAAATCATCTGCACGGCACCACGCATGGCCGACACCACACTATACTTGTTGTTGGAACCCCATCCGGCGAGGAACACGCCGACAACACCGATACTGGAAATTGCCGTGAGCAGGAATATGCCGACATTGAAGTCGAGGATGCCCGCTCCCTTGTTCCAAGGCATGAACGAGAATGTTCCCACAGATGCGATAAGCACGAGGAACGGAGCCACGAGATAAAGCAGCTTGTCTGCCTTGTCAACGAAGAATATCTCCTTCTGGAGCATCTTCAGCACGTCGGCAAACACCTGAAACACGCCCCACGGGCCGACACGCATCGGGCCGAGACGGCACTGGAAGTATGCGCACACCTTGCGCTCCATGAAAATGAGCACGATGGCCAGCATGGCATATGCCGCAAGGATGAACACGCCCACAAGCACGCACTCGATGAGTATCGACAGGAAGTCTCCCAAACCGAGAGTCTCACGCAGGAGACTGTCGAACCAAGTTGTTACTATACTAAAATCAAACATAACTTAATTATCTGTCAATATCAGGAATTACGTAATCTAATGTAGCGCCTACGGCAATGAGGTCGGCAATCTTCTCGCCGCGCAGCAGCTCGTCCATAGCCGATACCAGCGGCAGACCCATCGGACGGAACTTCAGGCGGTAAGGACTCTTGTCACCCCTTGAGTCGAGATATACGCCGATTTCGCCACGGCTTCCCTCGCACGATGTGTACCACTGTCCTTCGGGAACCTTGATGATGGGCTTCTGCTTGATGTAGAAGTCGCCGGCGGGAATGTTGTCGATGAGCTGCTCGATGATGCGGATGCTCTGCTCCATCTCGTCCATACGTACCATGTAGCGGTCGAAGCAGTCGCCGTTCTGATAGGTAATCTCGTCGAACTCAACCTTGCCGTACATATCGTACGGATGGTTCTTGCGCACGTCGTTGTGCCATCCTGTGGCACGGCCCGTACCTCCGGTGCATCCGTAGCTGATGGCGTTCTCCATAGAGAGCTTGCCCACGTTCTTGAAACGGTTCTGCAGGATGACGTTGCCGGTGAAGATGTCACGATACTCCTGGAACATCGGCTTCATGTATTCACAGAGTTTCTTCACGTTCTGTACGAAGTTGGGGTCGATGTCTTCCTGACATCCGCCGATGCGGTAGTAGTTCTGAATCAGACGTCCGCCCGTGGTCTCCTCCATCACGTTGAGCACCTGCTCGCGGTCGCGCATACCATATATAAATGCGGTCAGCGCTCCGAGGTCCTGCGCGCAACATCCGTAGAACAACAGGTGGCTGTCCAGACGTTGCAGCTCGTCCATAATCGTACGGATATACTTGATGCGGTCGGTCAACTCCACGCCCATAGCCTCCTCGATGACAGAGCAGAGGGCATGACGGTTCATCATGGCGCTCAGATAGTCCATACGGTCGGTCAGAGCCAGAGTCTGCGGATAGGTGTAGCTCTCGCACATCTTCTCTATGCCGCGGTGTATATATCCGCAATGGGGATAGATTTTCTTGATTGTCTCACCGTCGAGCACGGTCTGCAGACGGAGCACACCGTGGGTGGCAGGGTGCTGCGGGCCGATGTTGATTACATAGTCATCGTCGCCGAACAGCGGGCGCTTCGTTGCCACGAGTTTTCCGTCCTTGTTAAGGCTGTACTCGAAGGTATAGTCGGGCTCGGGGTCATCCGTCAGCACATACTTGTTGTTCTCAGCGCTCATGTCGTAATCCTTGCGGAAAGGATAGCCCTCAAAGTCAGAGCGCAGATAGAGGCGGCGCATGTCCTTATGGCCGAGGAACTTTATCCCGAAGAAGTCGTACACCTCGCGCTCCAGAATCTCGGCGCTCTTCCACAAGTGCATCACCGTAGGTATGTAGGGCTCGTTGCGGTCGGCGTTGACAGCCTTCACGCTCGTGCGCTCGTGCGTCTTCGTGTTTTCAAGAATGTAGATACATCCCAGTCCTTCCTCGCCGAAGTCCTCACCAACGATAGTCACAAGGAAGTCGAAATGCTTTTCGTTCTTCAGTTTTGCCATCTCTGCGGCAAACACATTCAATTCGAATTGTCTGTTTTCTAATTTCATCGTCTCGTCTTCCTTATGTTATTTGTTAAAACCTTCCGGAACATTGGCCACCACCACCGGCTTCTTCTCCTTGTGGTTGCGACCTCCGAAGAATTTCTCAATCTTCACCTTACGCTGCAACTGCATCATGCCGTAGAGGATTGCCTCCGGACGCGGAGGACAGCCGGGCACAAACACGTCAACAGGCACAATCTCCTCGATACCCTTCACCACGTGGTAGCTGCTCTTGAACGGTCCGCCGGAAATGGCGCAGCCGCCTACGGCCACCACATACTTCGGTTCAGCCATCTCGTCGTACAGACGCTTCAGCACCGGAGCCATCTTGTGCGTAATCGTACCGGCACACATGATGAGGTCGGCCTGACGGGGGGAGTTGCGCGTAACCTCGAATCCGAAACGGGCGAAGTCATAGCGGGCGCATCCCACGGCCATAAACTCGATACCGCAGCAGCTCGTGGCAAACGTCAGAGACCACAGCGAGTTGCTGCGCCCCCAGTTGATGGCCTGATCGAGCGAACCGACAAACACATCCACACCACCCTCGTGAAGTTCGTTGACAATCTTCTCGAGAGACTCGTTATCCTTAAACTCTGCGTAAGGAATACTCTTGATATGCGGCTTTCTCACTTCCATTCCAACGCTCCTTTCCGCCAGGCGTATGCCAAGCCAAATACAAGTACCAACAGGAAGAAACCGATGCTCAGCAGCGCCATCGCACCGAACTCCTTAACTACCACTGCCCAGGGATACAGGAATACTGTCTCCACATCGAACATGAGGAATAGAATAGCGAACAGGTAGTAGCCCACAGACATAGGTAACCAAGACGAACCGCGAGTCGGTATACCGCACTCGAATGGCTCACCCTTTACCTTGTTGTATGAGCGCGGGCCGATGAGTTTCGCGATTACATAGGCCGCTGCTACCAGTACAATAGCCGTTACAAGAACGGTAAGTAACAAGATAAAATACATAAAAATATTATAATATTACAAATTTGTACGCCGTTAAAAGCGATGCAAAGGTAATAAAAATATCGCAAAGAATATTATTAAAAGCAAAAAAATGTGGAAACGCATAATGATTTGCCCTTTCCAACCATTTTGTCACCAAAATCTTTTGCCGGAAATGGATTAAAATGTATCTTTGCAACAACAGTATTAAATATTTTACACATATATAATATATGAAACAACTCATTGAGATACCAAAGACTCAAATCATCATGGCCTTTGTCGCCACCTGCATAGAGTCAACCGCCCGTCTGCTCAACGTAAGCTATAAGGATGTTTATCAAAGGATGAAGTACGTGGGAATGATTGGGAACTACATCATTCCGAACTATGAGTTGCTGCATAGCGAAAGCCGGGAACATCTCGCTGCCGGCATGGCCGAATGTTTAAGAAACTGGGAGGAAAACAACCAAATATGCATCCTCAATCAAGATATAGCCGACAAACACCTCACATTTTATGGAACAGAACAGCTATGACGACCCCGTTAAATCACCGGTAATACAGGAAATCATCATGAGTAACCGCATTGCTTCAATCGCCATGGAACTGTCACGGCGATTGTCCACCACCCCACTCCATGCCCTACAGATGTTCTACGAGAGCCGTACATGCGCCGATCTTCACGACAAGCGCACAGGGCTATATCTCTATGGCGACCTTTATATTGCCGACGAATTTATGCGGGAGAAAGAGATTTAAGGATTCTGTCATTTACGCCCAACAGATACGAATGACAAAGCCAAACTTCATTTTCTTGTCAGTTTTAATATAACCCGTTTGTAGGATTGATAAAGCAGTAATATCAACGCAGCGATAGGGTTTATATAGAGTGATGTTTCAAGTCATGATTAATACCGTTTGGTATTTTTTGAAAAATCGCTTGAAAAATATAAATAAAAGTCGTATTTTTGCAGTTAAATAATAAAAATGAAATATAATGAGATAAAAGAAATACCCGTTGGCGGAATTGCTCATAAATGACCGGTTTACCGTAGGGGCAGAACTT
>NZ_URNN01000160.1 GCF_900549175.1 uncultured Prevotella sp.
TAAACGCAAAGACGCTGAGGCGCAAAGGTTTGGATTTTCTTATTGAACACAGAGACACGGAGACACAGAGGATTTTTTAACGCAAAGACGCTGAGGCGCAAAGGTTTGGATTTTCTCTGTGTCTCCGTGTCTCTGTGTTCAGTTTTATATGTAAATATGGACTTTAAAATCTTTGCGTCTCAGCGTCTTTGCGTTTAAACTATGCTATTGGATTCTTCACTCTTCTCTCTTAACTCTTCACTTTTAATTCTTCCCTCTTAACTCTTAACTCAGTCAGATTCTCTTCACCTCCAGATACTTGTTTATTACGTCCACCGACAGGTTTTCGGGCGTTGTCAGCAGGCTCATAATGCCGTTGCGTTTCAGCGCGGAGACGATGAGCCTCTTCTCATTGGCAAACTTTTCGGCTATCACGTGGCGGTAATACTCCTCGGTGGTATCAGGTTGCGTGCCGATATACTCCTTCAGCTCGCGGTCCTCGAAGAATACCACGAGCAGCCGGTGGCGGCTGTTGATCTGTCTGAGGTAAGTCAGTTGCCGCTCCATGTCGGTCTTGCCGCTGAAGTTGGTGTAGAGGATGAGCAGCGACCGCTTGGTCACGTGCCTGTTTATACCCGTTGCCAGTGCCGAGTAGTCACTCTCGCCGAACGATGTCTCCTGCGCATACAGACATTCCAGCAGCTGTTGCATGTGCCCCGGACGGCGTGATGCCGGTGTGTATGACCCGAAGCGCTCGTTAAACGTTATCAGTCCGGCCTTGTCCTCCTTGTTCATCGCCACAAACGACAGCATGAGCGACGAGTTTATGGCATAGTCGAGCAGCGTCATGCCGTTGGACACCTGCTGCATTATGCGCCCCTTGTCAATCACGGTGAACACCTGTTGCGACCGTTCGTCCTGATAGATGTTCACCATCAGCTGATGCCGTCGTGCCGTTGCCCGCCAGTTGATGGTGCGCGAGTCGTCGCCCTTCACATACTCCCTTATCTGTTCGAACTCGGTGTTGTTGCCCACCCGGCGTATTCTTTTCACGCCGAGGTCGGTGAGGCGGTTGCTTATGGCCAGCAGCTCATAGCGCCGCAGCATCAGGTACGAGGGATACACCTTTATGTCTTCCGCCCGCCCGCAGGAATACCGTCGCTGCACCAGACCGATGCGGGTGGTGGCGAACACGCGTATCATGCCGAAGCCGTACACACCCCTTTTCGTGGGGCGCAGGCTGTACGTTATCACCCTTTCGCCGCGCGCCGGCACCGTCAGCCGGAAGCTGATGTCACGCCTCTGGAACACCACCGGAATCTCGTCCACGGCATCCACTCTTACCTCAAACGGGTAGCTGCTCTCCACGCGCAGTTTCACCTCGTTGTCATCACCGTTAGAGAACCTTTCGGCGCACTTCCTCCGCGCGTCCATGCCCTTGCGGCTCCACAACAGCGCCGTTTCCGTGGCCAAGGCTACGGCCAGTGCAGCCAGCATAATCCGCCCCACCGTGTAGAGCGGCGCGAAGAGGTAGCCCGCGGCGATGGTCAGTATCACCGTCGTGGCGGCCATGTAAAATCTTTGCGTGAGAAACATTACATTATTCTTTTTGTCGGTTGCCCTCGATTCTTTTGTCGGTTGCCATCAGTCGCGCCTTATTTCGGCACCTCCACCTTGTCAATCAGTTTCTGCGCCACCTTCAGTGTCGAGTAGCCCTCCATCTCAGCCTCGGCGGTTAGGATGATGCGGTGTTGCAGTATATAGGGGGTCACGGTCTTTATGTCGTCGGGTGTCACGAAGTCGCGTCCCTGCTGCAGGGCGTAAGCCTTCGATGCCCGCAGCATGGCCACGGCGGCACGCGGCGACGCACCGAGGAATACGGCACGCGACGTGCGCGTCTGCTGCACAATCTTAGCCATGTACTGCAGCAGCGACCTGTCCACCACCACGTTGTCCATCATCGCCCGCAGCTGCATCAGCTCGTCGTGCGTTATCACCGGTGCCACGTTGTCGGTGTCAACCACGGCCCTGTTGTTCTGGTGGCGCTCCAGTATCTCCACCTCCTGCTCCTCAGTGGGGTAGCCCATCGTTATCTTCATCATGAAACGGTCCAGTTGCGCCTCCGGCAATTTGTACGTGCCTTCCTGCTCCACGGGATTCTGCGTGGCCAGTATGGTGTACAGGTCGCCCATGCGGCGTGTCACGCCGTCTACGGTCACCTGCCTTTCCTCCATCACCTCGAACAGTGCCGCCTGCGTCTTGGCCGGGGCGCGGTTTATCTCGTCCACAAGAACGATGTCGGCGAACACGGGTCCTTCGTGGAAGTCAAATTCCGATGTTTTCATGTTCAGCACGGTGGTGCCCAGCACGTCGCTCGGCATGAGGTCGGGGGTGAACTGCACGCGTGAGAAGCGTGCGTCGACAAGGCGTGCCACGAGTCTTGCCATGAGTGTCTTGGCCACTCCCGGCACTCCTTCTATCAGTATGTGGCCGTCGGCTATCATGCACGTGAGCACCATGCTCACGGCCTCGTTCTGGCCTACTATCACTTGTGCTATGCTGTCTTTCAGCTCTTGTATCTTGCCGCTGAATAGCGTGAGGTCTGTTCTTTGTTCCATTTTTTTTTCTTTTTTGTAGGTTTGGTAGGTGGGGGTAGGGGTATTGTAGGTTTGGTAGGTGGCTCCGCCTATGTAATCTTATCCGTTATCATGTTCATGTTGTCTATATACAGTTTCACGCCGTATTCCATGGCCTCCATCTCGCCGTCGGTTATCCGGCGGATGTCTTTTATTATCTTTTCCACCTCATGGCGTTCCATGCCCGTGCGCAGGGCAATGATGTCGAACGTGTGGCTGTCGGCGGCCCTGTCTGTCACGTCCACAAGGAGCAGCCGGCGAATCTCGTCGGCAAAGAACATGAATTTCTTCTTCACTATGTCCGTGTGGTCTTTCTTCTGATAATATAGTGTGCCCACGAGTTGTACAAACTCGAGCGAACGGTTTTGCGGCGGTTCCACCACGGGGATGATGCGCTGCCGGCGGCGGGCGTTGGATATCATCAGCAGCACTATCAGGGCCAGCGTAAGATACAGTGCCGTGCGCAGCGGCGGCTTTTTCAGGAATACGCGCAGCGGCGACTGTTCTGCCTCATACTCTTCGGCGGTCTTCATATATGCCGTGGTGCGTACTACGCGGCGGTCGGCTATCTGCGACATCAGGCGGAACACGTATGCCGTGGTGTTGCCGTCGAGCACGCCGTAGTTGGTGAAGAGTAGCGGCGTGGACACCACTATGACCTCACCCTTGCCCATGCGCCGTCTTGCGGCCAGCGGTTGTGGGCTCTTGTCGTCCATGTCTGTCATGTCGCGGCCCGTTCTGCTCACGGCGAGGATGTCGGTTCTCCACGTGTCGACTGTTGTCACGTGGCAGGCTGTCAGTATCGAGTATGTCCTGTAGTCGGCTTCCCCGTATATATTGTCGGTCTTCTTCCATTGGATGGTGTCGAAGGCGAGATTGTAATTGTCTTTAATTTCCTTTTTCAGGTATTTTATGTTGAAATATGAATATCCCCTAACCCCCATACCTATGCTGTCGTTCATCAGGCTGTCGGTTACGTAACCGCAGTTGCACGTCACTATCATCACCCTGCCGCCCTGTCTGGCAATGTCTCTTATGGCCTTCATGTCGGTGGCGGTGGCATTGAAGTCATTGGTGACAATGAGCACGTTCTGCCCCTCCGTTTCGGTGGAAATCTGATACAGTGTCTTCTTGGTCACGCCGTAGCCCTTTGGCAGCGACTGTGCCATGATGCTGTCGAAGACGTAGCAGCCGAACGGATTCTTGTCCTTGTTGGCGAATGTCGGCTCCCAGCTGAATTTTGCGGGCATGCTCAGCTGCAGGGCGAACATCAGCAGTATGAATATCGTGATGCCGGCTACGAAACCCTTGCCTCCTTTCATTGCGCGCCTCCTTTCCCGGCGTTGCCGCCGCCGTGTTTGCCGTCATGTCCGCCGCCGTCTGTGATGGCAGCTTTCAGGCGCTGCATCTCCATGGCAAGCTCTTCGGTGGCCTCGAAGTTGCCGTAGCGCACGCGCAGAAAGTGGTTGGAGAACACCCTGAAGTCATGCGTCGCCACCTCTGAGGCATAGTCGGAAGGCGTCCGCCACGGCTGCCAGTTTATGCGGCCGCCGTCGGCGAGGTCTTTCAGACAGTGCAGGTATGTCAGTTTCACGGCCTCGCGGTAGTCCTGCCGCTGCATGGCTTTCTCCGTCTCCGCGGCGAAGTCGATGCCGTAGATGGTGTCTTCGCCCACTTCATAGTCTGTGGCCTTCTGCCGTCCTGAGCGTCCGAATAGTGCCGGCCGCTTGCGGTAGATGAAATAGCCTATCGCCGCCACCAGCACCACACTTATCACGGTCCATATCAGTGTGCGGTTGTCGAAATACGTCCGGCTGCCGAAGATGGCGCTCAGTAACCGGTCGATGTGTCTTAATATCCATTCGCTCACACTGAAGTCCGACTGCACCATCTCGCGGGCGTAGTCGTAGTCACCGTCCTCCCGCCATGTTTGCAGCAGGGCGTTGTCTATGTGCAGTGTGTCGGCAGCGTTGTTCACCATATTCGTACGGGGATATTGTGTCGTTTTTAGGGTTTGGGCGAGTCGAACAGCGACAGGTCGTCATCTTCGTTTTCGTCACCCATCTGTTCGAAGTTGTCTACATCGCGCTCCACCGACACCCCGTCAACCTTTTCCGCCGCGTGGCCGTAGAGCATGGCTGTGGCAACGAGCGTTATGGTATACCCCACATACATGCTGAACGACTGTATCACGCCGAACAGGTATGTGCCGAAGGAATACAGCGGCGACGATGTCATCGGCGATGCGCTGTCTATTCCTGTCAGCACGGTCTTTACTCCTATCATAATGTACCATGGTATGGATGCCACGCCCTGTATGAAGTTGGCGATGAAGCCGACAATGAGCAACACGCCGAATATTCCGCCCCAGATATTGAAGCCCAGCCGCAGCGCTTTTGTCAGCGACGGCCACAGTTTTGCGTCTTCTTCAATGAGGTAGATGGGTAAGGCGAGCGCCAGCGGTATGAAGCATGCAAAAAGAGCAATGAATCCGATGACTAATAAAAATACCGATAATCCGCTACCGGCAGCAACACCGGCAGCAGCCCCAATTATTGCCATCAGTGTTATAATGACCGTTGCCATTACGATTATGAAGAATCCCATCTTGACAGTCTTCCATGCGCCGGACAGCAGCATGGGGCGCAGTTCGCTCAGGGTGATGCCCTCCAATCGCTCCTCGCGCTCGTTGTAAACGCGCACGAGAGTGTATATCAGCGACGCGCACAGTGTCGTGCCCACCAACATGGCCAGCATGAACGCGCCATATCCGCCAATGAATTTGACCATCCCTTCATTATCTATGGCGTCTATGTTGTCAAATGCGAATATGTTCTCCATATATGTGTTCATCCCCACTGCCTGCACTGCGCATACCGGCAGCAGCAGATAGGCGAGAAACTTGAACAGCGTCTTGCCGTTCTCCGACAGAAAGTCGAACGTGTCGCTCAGCTTCCTGCTGAATGTCCGTTCTGTGTAGAGTTCAATCTTTTGTCTTTGCATATTATTGTATGTTAATCATCGATTAGTCACTTATACTCCTTAACAAGGAATCCTTTATGTCGCCATTGTCTTTAACTCCTTTAACTCCTTTAACTCCCAAAACCTGTGGCCTCACTCCAAAGTAATATACCACAAACGCCAGCGACAGCACAATCACCGCAGCGCGCAACACGTCGGGCAGTTCGGTGTGCCGTGTGATGAAACCCTCGATGAATCCCGCCACCACGAATATGGGCACCGTGCCCACCACAATCTTTATTCCGCGTCGGGCGGCGCGCCTGAACGCCACGCCCCTCGGGTAAGTGCCGGGGAAGAGCCATCCGTTGCCCATCGTCAGTCCCGCCGCTCCGGCCACGACGATGGCCGAAATCTCGAGCGTGCCGTGCAGGAATACCGCCAGTATCGACTCGCCCAACAGGCCGTGCTGCCAGAAGAGCGTCTCGAAACATCCCAGCATCACGCCGTTGTTGAACAGAATCCACCCCGTGCCGAGACTTGTGAATATCCCCATGATGTACGTGCTCATGGCCACACCTATATTATTGAAGGTGATGCCGAGAAACATCGTTGTCTCGTCACCTCCCGAATACACGTCCATAGGTTTGCCCTGCGAGATGTTGACGAGCGTCATGTCCACATAGTGGTCGCCGAGGATGATGCGTGCAAACTCGGGGTCGACGGCCTGCGACACCGCACCTATCACCACGCTGACAATCATTATCAGCAGCGAAATGACCAGCATGCGGCGCTCCTTGTACATCACGTAGGGCACCTCTTCGGTCCAGAATGTTATCAGTCTCGACCATTTCTCCTTCTTGTTACTGTAAATCTCGTTGTGTATTGCCGAGGCCAGATTGTTGAGATATTCCGTCACACGCGACCGTGGATAGTGTGTGCGGGCAAAGGCCAGATCGGCCGTCACCCTTATGTACACGTCGGCAAGTTCGTCGGGCGTGTGCATAGCGGTGGCATCCATAATAAGTTCGGCCTGCTGCCACTTGTCTATATTGTTGCGTATGAATATAATTTCTTTCATATATTTTGTGGCAAATTTACAAAAAGTTCTTATATTTGCAAAAAAAATAAAGAAAAGTAAAAATTTTACTTTTCTCTATTTTATCTCTC
>NZ_URNN01000161.1 GCF_900549175.1 uncultured Prevotella sp.
CCAATTCGTAATTCGATAATTTGAAATCGGCCACAGGCCGACAACTCGTAATTCGTAACTCCAAATTCGTAATTCGAAATCGGCCACAGGCCGACAACTCGTAATTCGTAACTCCAAATTCGTAATTCATCTTCCGAGCCACGCCTCCGGATTCAGCTTTGCCTTTTCGCGGCGCAACTGAAACTGGAGCACATTGTCGGGACCCACCGCGCCGAGAGTCTGGCGGGTGGTAACCTTCTGCCCCTTGTGCACACTGACGGACGAGAGGTTGCAATAAACGGAGATGTAACTGCCGTGACGCACCATCACACCCATGGAACCGGCGAAACTGAACACGGCACTCACCTCGCCGTCGAAGATGCTGCGGGCCTTGGCACCAGCCTGCCCCTCGATGTTGATGCCCTTGTTGTCAAGACGCACGTTGCGCAAACCGTCGACATTGTACTGGCCGAAACGGTTGACAACCCTGTAAGGGCCCGTTATCGGCATGGGCAGACGGCCGCGGTTGCTCTCAAAGCCGCCACTGATACGGCGGTCTTCGGCATCGAGACGGAATACGTCGCTACTGCCCGACGGTTTTGCCGTTGCCACATCACGGTTGCGGGATTTGGCATCGGTAGAGGTATTGCGGCTTGCCGAACGGCGCGACTGACCGGTACCGCGCGAAGAGCGGTTGGCCGAAGTCCTGTCCTTCGCCCCCTTGCCGTCGGAAGTCTGCTTGCCATTATCTCCGGCAGCCTCTGCCTCTGCCTTCTTGCGTGCAAGTTCTGCGGCACGCTGACGCGCTGCTTCCGCCTCAGCCCTACGCTTGGCCTCAGCCTCGGCACGCAGACGGGCCCGTTCCACCTCCTCGGCCACAAGACGGTCTATCTGTGCGTTGAGTGCCGCATCCTTCTCGCGCTGCTTTTCTATGAGCTGCTGAATGGTCTTCTGCTGCTTCTGCAGCGTGTTCACCACCTGCTGCTGTTCCGTCTGCTTGGTCTCGAGGTTGCGGCGCTCCTGCTCACCCTTGGTCAGCAGGCTGCTCTTCTGCCGCTTGGTGGCCGTAAGGGCATTGCACTTCTCCGTTATCTCCTCCTGCTTGGCCTTCACTGCTTCGCCCTGCGCACGCTGATAAGCGGCATACTCGCGGGTGAAGCGCAGACGGCGGTACATCTGCGTGAAGTTCTTGGCACTGAAAACGAACATCATCTGGTTCTGTATCGAGCGGTTGCGGTGCATGTAACGCATCGACTTGACATACTTGTCCTTTCTGTCGTCCAGTTGCGCCTCCAGCTCCTTCAACTGCCTTTCCAGCACTACGATATCGCCGTCGAGACTGCTTATATCGCGGCGTATGGTGTCGATGGTCCTGCGCTTGTCCTCAATCTCGGTATTGATTATCATCAGACTCTGCAGACGCTTCTTCACGTCACGCTCGTTGGTGCGCAGACGCTGCTCGTGCTGCTTGATCTCCTTCTTTATCCTGGCCCTCTCGTTCTGCAAGCCCTTTATCGAGACATTGCCACCGCCCTGCTTCGTCTTGCCCTTGGAAGCGGAGGTGGTCTTCTTCTTCGATTTTGCCGACTTCGCTGTCTTGCCCGATTGTCCCGCACGCGACGATGCCTTCCCGGCCCGTGCAGAGGTACGCGACTTGGCGGTGGAGGATGTGCGCGTCTGTGCGCCCGCCGCCACCGTAAAGACAAACACAATTATGAATATCCTGAACAGTCTCATTTGAAATCAAACAGTCTTCTTTGGAATAAAAACAATATTCTCTGGAATCAAAAAAACAGTCTCTTTAAGAATTACAATGCCTTCAGACGCCGTAAGATATCATCCATCTTCACCGGCTTGTACTTGGAAGACACCTCCGTGCGCGTCTCCCAATCGCTGTCACTGCCGATGTTGTTGAGCCGGATGTTCAGCTTAACATCCTTGCCGGATGGTGACTTTAACGTGACGGTGTTGGCTGTGGGGAACCGCTTCGAGGCGAACGGCTTGAAATCGGTGTAATTCCAGTTGAGTTCGGTGTTGCCATGCGCCGTGTCACGGTACACCACCTTGGCCTGACGTATGCCGGCATCCGACATCCCCGCCGACCACCGGTACGACATGCGGTCGCGGCTGAACGAAATGTTCACTTCGTCGCCCGCCACGCTTGTGGCAAATGCTTTCATGTCGGCTGCTGTAAGACGGGTCTTTCCCGGCTGGAAAAGCTCGTTCCAGAACAGAGCCTGAAGCGAATGGAAATTGATGCCGCTGCTGCGCAGGAAGTCAACCTCACTGTACGGCACCTTGATATACTGCTTGTTGATGCGGTCCATGACAAGCACATAATCATTGGTGAACTCCAGACGCCCCGCCTCAACGAAGCCGAAAGCCATGAGCTGCAGACGTATCACATCGTCGCGCTTCATCTTCAGATTGCCCGACAGCGATATGTCCTTGGAGTCTATCTGCACCTGAAACTTTATCTTGGAAGTGATAAACTTTGCCGACAGCGCATTGTCTGACACCTTTTGCAGAAAGCCCTGCGCATCTGCCACCACCTCAGAGCCGGCCGTGCCGGGCTTTTCAAGCGATTTTGACGACTTGCACGCCCCCAACACCAACAGCATCGAGAGAGCGGCTATCTTAAACAAATTCACCGGTTTCATCATTTCTTCAGATATTTCTTTTGTTTTATCTTTTTCTTAATCAGCTTGCTCCCGGCACCTGCCTCCACAGCCTTGTGCCACAGTTCAACGGCCTTGTCGGTGTCGCCGCACATGGCGTGTATGTCGCCGGCATGCTCGAGAATCACGTCACTCGGCTCATCATCGTGCTGCAAGGCCTGGTCTATGTACACACGCGCCTCGGCGTAGCGTCCTTCGAGAAACAGTATCCAGGCATAAGTGTCGAGATAGGTGGCATTTTCGGGTTCGGCTTTTATCGTCTTGTAGCTCATCTGTTCCGCCTTTTCAAGGTCGCGTTCCTTCAGGCTGAGATAATAGGCATAGTTGTTCAGGCAACCGATGTTGTCGGGTTTCCACTGCAGACACGAGTCGTAGGCGGCAAAAGCCTCCACGTCGCGCCCCCGCTGAAACAGCATGTCACCCAAAGCGGAATAGAAGTCGGAAGCGAGCTCCGGGCTGCTGTCTTCCGTTATCACGCTTATGCCGTTCTGGAAAGCCTCCAGAGCATTGTCTTCATCGCCCATTCTGTAGTAGGCCATGCCCTGATAATAATAGAAGCCCATATTGTCGGGGTTGTACTGGCGGGCGGCACGGCACAGATCGACCACGGCGGGCATATCGTCACGCATCCACGCATAAGATACAAGTTCGAGACGCGCCGCAGCATTGTCGGGCGCCACATCGAGCACCCACTCCAGTACGTTGCGGATGGTGTCACGCGGCATATTCTTCAGCTTCATGTATGCCACCTGCAGCATGGCCACATCCATGTCGGGCTGCTGCAGCTGCCGGCGCATGCCGTCGAAATACTGCATTATGCGCAGGCTGTCGCCGCCCCGCTCCTCGCTTTCGCCAATCTCCTGACGCATTATGTACACGCGGTTTGCCGGCGTGGTGTTACGGTTCGTGAGAATACACATCGTCACCGAGTCGGCGCGCACCATGTCGGTGTCCTGCTTGTAATACGCCCGCATGGAGAGCATCGCCCTCACGTTGTCGGGCTCTTCACGCAGGATACTTTCAAGTATCGGCATGGCCTCTGCCTCACCGCCGTTCATCAGCAACATGTCGGCGTACATGCCTCGATAGTTCAGGTCGTTGGGATACTGGTCGGCCAGCATCTTCATCTCGGCGATGGCTGCCTGCTTGTCGCCCTTCTTGGTGTATATGTCGCTCTTGGCGTATGAGAGGCGCTCGCTCTTGCCCTCCTGCTCCTCCATCCTCTCAAGCGTGGCTATGGCCTTGTCGTAGTCCGCCTGCTGCAAATAAAGCTGCACGAGCATGGAGAGCATGTCTATATTGCCGGAACTGTTGCGCGTAAGCCGCTCGATGGCGGCGATGGCCTCTTCGTAACGTCCCATATTCACATACGCCTCTGCCAGCGTTTCAAGGTATGTCGTGTTGTCCGGATTGAGGTCGACGGCCTTCTTGAAATACTCCAGTGCCCGCTCCTTGTCTTTGAGCGAGGCATAATACTGTGCAAGATAGAACCACACCTCGGGGGCCTGCGGATTCAGTTCGGCACAATAGCGCAGAAGCTCGAAAGCAGCGGTGTTGTTGCCTTTCTGCCGCTGCACCATGGCATCGAGAAAGAACATGTCGTACTTTCGCGACACGCCGTCACTCTGTGTTGTCTGCGCCGTGGCAGGCATCACTGCACCCGCCGCTGTCAGGAGGACAACGGCCAGAGCCACAAGCAGTGAGCGCACCGCCGCCGGACATATCGTCGTTCTGTTGTTCATGTCGTTATTCATTTCACACCGGTATGACCGTAACCGCCTTCGCCGCGCTCTGTGTCGTCAAGCTCGCCGACCTCGACAAAAGCGGCCTTCTCATGCCGCGCTATCACCAGTTGCGCAATGCGCTCGCCACTGTTAACCACGAAATCATCGGCAGAAAGATTCACAAGCAGCACCTTTATCTCGCCACGGTAGTCGGCATCGACGGTGCCGGGCGAGTTGAGCACCGTGATGCCGTGCTTCAACGCCAGTCCGCTGCGCGGCCTTACCTGCGCCTCATAGCCCTCGGGCAACGCTATGTGCAGGCCGGTGCCTATCAGCCGGCGCTCCATGGGGCGCAGCACCACAGGTTCGTCAATGTCGGCCCTGAGGTCCATGCCTGCGCTCAGTCCGGTGGCATACTCCGGCAACGGCTGGTGTCCACGGTTGATGACTTTTATCTCTATCATTGTCTGTTCGGATTTAAATGTTTCGGACTTTATATTATTAAGGTGCAAAAATAGTGATTAATCCGCAAACACAGGCATTTATAAGATATAAAAAGTCTTTATTCCATTATTTTGGCAAAGAGAGCCACTAAATCGGAGTGTAATTTGGGGATTCGGTTCCTTTTGTGTACTTTTGCGCAATGACACCAAACAATACCGTTTACACAACAATACGACTATGAACTGGCAACAACTCATAACCAACAAGCGGCTCGGACAGGAGCAGCGCCACAACGAGCGGCACGACGACCGCACGGAGTTCAAGCGCGACTACGACAGGCTGATATTCTCGGCACCATTCCGGCGGTTGCAGAACAAGACACAGGTGTTCCCCCTGCCCGGCAGCATCTTCGTACACAACCGCCTGACGCACAGCCTCGAAGTGGCCAGCGTGGGCATGTCGCTCGGCAACGATGTGGCACGGACACTCACGGAACGCCACCCCGAGCTGAACGGCACGATGATACACGAGATAGGCCAGATAGTGGCCACGGCATGCCTCGCCCACGACATGGGCAACCCGCCTTTCGGCCACTCCGGCGAAAAGGCCATACAGACGTTTTTCACCGAAGGGGCCGGACAGGCACTGAAGGACATGGTGAGCCGCGAACTGTGGGATGACATAACCCACTTTGAAGGCAACGCCAACGCCTTCCGCCTGCTCACCCACCGCTTCTGCGGACGGCGCACCGGCGGTTTCGTGATGACCTACTCGACACTGGCCGCAGTGGTGAAATATCCTTTCGAGGCAGCCGCCGCTGGCAGTCACGGCAAGTTCGGATTTTTCGACACAGAGAAGGATACATACTGCAAAATTGCCGATGAAATGGGCATAAAACGGCTGTCGGCACCGGGAGAGCCACTGCGTTACGCCCGTCATCCACTGGTATATCTGGTGGAAGCCGCCGACGACATCTGCTATGAGATAATGGACATAGAAGACGCCAACAAACTGAAGATACTGTCGTATCACGACACGGCGGAACTGATGCTCGGCTTCTTTGACGAAGAGACAAAACGGAAGATAATGCAGCGCATCGACGACGAGCAGCTCACCGACGACAACGAGAAGATTGTGTACATGCGCGCCTGTGTCATCGGCAAACTGGTAAACGAGTGCGTCAAAGCCTTCATAGAAAACGAGGAGGAGATACTCGACGCACGTTTCTCCGGCAGCTTGATAGACCACATCTCGGATACACCGCGCGCGGCATACCGCCGATGTACGGAAATATCGAAGAAAAAGATATATTGCAGCAAGCCCGTGCTCGACGTGGAGCTGTCGGGTTACAAGATAATGGAAACGCTAATGGCACAGATGACTGAGGCCGCCCTGCATCCCGAACGCTTCTACTCAAAACAGCTGATAGGCCGTGTGAGCAGCCAGTACGACATACACTCGCCGCAGCTCGAGACGCGCATCATGGCCGTGATAGACTACATCAGCGGCATGACCGACATATACGCGCTCGACATCTATCAGAAAATCAACGGAATAAGTCTGCCGATAGTTTAACCGATTAGGAGTTGTCCTCTTAGGAGTTAAAGGAGTAAAAGGAGTTATCGCGGCTGCGCCGCTCAGGAGTTAAAGACAATACCCACATAAAG
>NZ_URNN01000162.1 GCF_900549175.1 uncultured Prevotella sp.
TATACCTCCGTGTCACTGTTCAAAAAAAGCTGTCACCTTAAAAATATGAGCATACAAGCAGGGTATATAATAAAAAAATAGTATCTTTGCACGATATTATGTAACCGATACAAGAATATGATACAGTCGATGACCGGCTACGGTAAAGTTACGGTAGCCTACAAGGAGAAAAAAATCAACGTCGAGGTCAAGTCGCTCAACAGCAAGGCACTCGACTTGTCTACACGCATAGCACCGCTATACCGCGAGAAAGAAATGGAAATACGCCAGATGTTGGCCGCGGCATTGGAGCGGGGCAAAGTGGATTTCTGCATTTGGATAGAGAAGGATATCACTGTAGACGCCACCCCCATCAACGGCGCGCTGATGGAGAACTACTACCATCAGATAAAAGACATTGCCGCACGTACAGGCATACCCGAGCCGCAGGAGTGGGTCAGCATGTTGCTGCGCATGCCAGACGTGATGACAAAGACCGAACAGGAGGTGCTTGAAGACGAAGAATGGCAGACGGCACGCGAAGCCATAGCCATGGCAATAGAGCAGTTGCAGGATTTCCGCCGTCAGGAAGGTGCCGCCCTGCAGCAGAAATTCATGGAGAAGATTGACAACATAGCCGCCCTGCTCGCCGAGATAGAGCCGTATGAGAAGATGCGCGTGGAGAAGATACGCAGCCGCATCGTTGACGGGCTGAACAAGATACGCGAAGTGGAATACGACAAGAACCGTCTGGAGCAGGAACTGATATACTACATCGAAAAACTGGACATCAGCGAAGAGAAACAGCGTCTGGCCAACCATCTGAAATACTTCAAGGAGACAATGGAGGACGGTCACGGTCAGGGCAAGAAGCTCGGTTTCATAGCTCAGGAGATGGGACGCGAGATAAACACCACCGGCTCGAAGAGCAATCTGGCCGAGATGCAGAACATCGTGGTGAAGATGAAAGACGAGCTGGAGCAGATAAAGGAGCAGGTGCTTAATGCACTTTAGCAAGTTCAGAGGTCTGAGGTTTGAGTGCAGAGATATGATTACCTTTGTATATATCACTTTACAAGATGAGGGTGTATCAAAACAAAGATATCAACTTGTAGGGACATATTCTTGTATTTGTCCGTACAGTGTGCATGAACCTTATTTTGAACCCCGCATCACTCTACAAGACGTTAATCTGACTTTACATAAGGTAATCATACCTCTGCACTCAATACTCTGAGTTCATAACTAAAAAAAACATGGCAAAGATAATAATAATATCCGCTCCGAGCGGAACAGGAAAGAGTACAATAATAAACTGGCTGATGCAGCACAAGGAGCTGCGGCTGACAATGTCGGTGTCGTGCACGAGCAGGGCACCGAGAGGGGGCGAGGTGGACGGAGTGGCCTACCACTTCATCAGCAACGAAGACTTCCGCAGGCGTATTGCCGGCGGGGAATTTCTGGAATACGAAGAGGTGTACGGCGGCACACTCTACGGCACGCTGAAACAGGAAGTTGAAGACAAGCTCGAGGCCGGCTACAACGTGGTGTTCGATGTTGACGTCAAGGGAGGATGCTTCATAAAAAACCATTACGGCGACCGCGCGCTGAGCCTGTTCATCGAGCCACCCTCGATAGACGCACTCCGCCAACGCCTTACCGACCGCGGCACAGAAACACCGGAAAAGATTGAGATGAGAGTGGCACGCGCAGAAATGGAACTGGGCTACGCCAAGCATTTCGACCGTACGGTGGTCAACGACAATCTGGACGCGGCCGAACAGCAGACGAAAGACATCATCTGCGAATTTCTCGGGAAATAAAATACCGGCCGCACAAATATATCAAGCGTAATGACAGGAACGGGACTTTTCGGAGGGTCGTTCAACCCCATACACAACGGACATATCGCCCTGGCCCGGAATCTGCTCGATGCAGCGGGACTTGACGAGATATGGTTTGTGGTGTCACCGCAGAATCCGCTGAAGCAACAGGCCGGACTGCTTGACGACACCGCACGCCTCGACATGGTGCGTACGGCTTTGGCCGGTGAGCCACGGCTGAAAGCATGCGACTACGAATTCCGTCTGCCCAGACCGTCGTATACGTGGAACACCCTGCAGCACCTGTCGCGCGACTATCCCGACCGCCGGTTCACACTGCTCATCGGTGCCGACAACTGGCAGATGTTCGGCCGATGGTATCATCATGAGGACATCCTCAACCACTACGCCATCGTGATATATCCGCGCAGCGGCAGCCACGTAGACACCACGGCACTGCCTGCCGGCGTCACTCTGGTGAACACACCACTCTTCGACATCAGCAGCACGGAAGTGCGCCGGCGCATAGCGTGCGGCGAACCTATTGACGGGCTCGTGCCCGACGTCATCAGAGACGAAGCGCTGAAACATTACGCCATAAAACAAACCGAGAAGCAGTAGAGTCAAGACATGGAACCTACTCCCACCAACAGACGCATGAACATGAAGAAGATATTACGCGGAGTTGCCACGGCGGCCGGCTTTGCCCTATACCCCATCATCAGCAACGCCACATTCTTCATCTTCATGTTCGTTCTTAGCACCGCCTGCGGACTGATAGAAACAGCCGACTACCGCGACGCCAAACTTTACCCACACCTTTTCACCGAACTCTTCACCGACCTTTATCTGCTGTGCGCAATGCTGGCCGTCGTTCCGCGGGGCGTACGCCGCTGGTTGCGCGGCATCGTCAGCGGTGTGCTCTATGCCGTCGCCCTGGTTGACGTATGGTGCTTCGTGCGGCTCGGCTCCACCCTCAACCCCTCGATGCTCATGCTCGTAGGCGAGACCACCGGCAACGAGGCTTCGGAGTTTCTGAAGACATACCTCACGGGCGACACACTTTTCTCACCCGTGGGCGTGATACTGGCAATCATACCGATACACATCGCCACCGCATGGGCAACGTCAAGATTCGGAGTATTCAGGAATATGCTTCCGTCATCTGACGGCCGCAAGACACAGTCTGACGGGCACCGGACGCGGCGGGCTCTCATCACGGCAGGCGCGGCGGTGGCAGGATGCTTCATATTCAGTCTGGCCGACTGTATCGACAACAAGAAGGCCACCGCGAGACTGCTGTCATACGACAACATAGGGGCGGTGGAACACGAGCTGACAAAGCCCGACAGGGCCGTGCTCTACATGCCGGTGCACCGCCTCCTGTTCAGCATCTACGCCAACCGCCTTACCGCCCGCCAACTGGTAAGGCTGGTCGAGACCACCGGCCACATCAGCATAGACAGCTGCACCTTCCGCAGCCCCGACATAGTGCTCATCATCGGCGAGAGCTACAACCGCCACCACTCCCAACTCTACGGCTACGACATGCCCACCACACCGCGGCAGACTGAGCGCGAACGGCGCGGCGAACTGGTGGCTTTCAGCGACGTGATAAGCCCGTGGAACCTGACGAGCTACGTCTTCAAACACGTGTTCTCGCTACATTCCGTAGGCGACAGCGGACAGTGGTGCGACCGCCCGCTGTTTCCCGAACTGTTCAAGAAGGCAGGCTACCACGTGACATTCGTCACCAACCAGTTTCTGCCCAAGAAGGGCGAGGCCGTGTACGACTTCAGCGGAGGGTTCTTCCTCAACAACCCCGAGCTGAGTGCGGCACAGTTCAGCACGCGCAACACGTCGCTGCACCGGTTTGACGACGGGGTGCTGGCCGACCTCGACAGCCTCAGCCACCTGCGGGGGAAGGCAAACCTCACGATACTGCACCTCATGGGGCAGCACGTGAACTATTACGACCGCACGCCCAGACGGTGGACTCCGTTCCGTCCCAACGACTACCGCCACCGCCACCTGAAAAGATGGGAACGCGGATTTCTGGCCGACTACGACAACGCCACGCTATACAACGACTCCATCGTCGACGAGGTGCTGCGACGTTTTGAAGACCGCGAAGCCATCGTCATCTACATGCCCGACCACGGCGAGGAATGTTTCGGCGACGACATGCACGTGGTGGGGCGCCTTCATTCCGCCAACGTCGACTACCGCCTGGCTCACGAGGAGTTCGAGATTCCGTTCTGGATATGGCGGTCGCGCAAATATGCCGAGACGCATCCCGACATCGACGCCGAAATCAAGGCCGCCCGCAACCGGCCGTTCATGACCGATGACATAAGCCACATGCTGCTGTACCTCGGCGGCATAGCGTGCCCGGACTACCGTGACAGCCGCAACCTGCTGAGCCACGACTACGACAATCTGCGCCCGAGGATAATAAAGAACACCGCCGACTACGACAAACTGAGAAAGGAACATCATGATGGAAAGAAACAATGAATGGCTCACGCGGGCAGAATGTTCCGCCATGCGCGGCATGGCCATAATGGCAATAATGCTGCACAACTACTGCCACTGGCTGGCACCGGCCGTGAAGGAGAACGAATATCTGTATCACGAGACCAACAACGACCGGCTTATCGACGTTCTCACCCACCCCTCCGACATGCCGGCGGTGCTGCAACTCGTATCATATTTCGGCCACTATGGCGTGCCCGTATTCCTGTTTCTCAGCGGTTTCGGACTTGTACTGAAATATGAGCGCAGCGACAACCGTACACCTGCGACAGAATTTCTGCGCAGCCATTTCGTCAAGCTCTTCACAATGATGGTGGCGGGATTTGCGGCCTTCACCGCCATCGACGCCATCACCCCGGGGGCACACCACTACCGGTTCTCCGACATAGTGGCCCAGATGCTGATGTACATCAACATGCTGCCACGCCCCGACAAGATAATATGGCCCGGGCCATATTGGTTCTTCGGACTCATGATGCAGCTGTACATTGTATACCGCCTCGCCATATACCGCCGCCACTGGGGTGTCATGGCAGTGCTCGTGGCCCTGTGCTGGCTTCTGCAGACACTGTGCTGCGACTCTCCGGAGGGCGACACGCTCAACCGGCTGCGCTACAACTGTATAGGCGGCATGATGCCGTTCTGTGCCGGAGTGCTGGCGGCAAGGGTCAGGCCTTCTGCCGCCGTATGCCGCATGAGCCGATGGCAGTGGGCACTGGCGGCCGTCGTGACCTGCGCGGTGCTGTTCTTCTTCTGTTTCAACTTCCACACATGGCTGTGGGTGCCGCTGCTCGTCATCATTGCCGGTGCAGCCACGGTAAAGGCACTGCCTGGGCGGGCTCTCGTCCCGCTCACGTGGACTGGTGCGCTGTCGGCCGTCATCTTCGTCATCCACCCCATCTTCCGCAAAATCTTCATCCCCATCTCCCACCGCGGCGACATCTGTACGGGCGTGCTGCTCTATGTCGTTGCCACCCTCGCCACGGCATGGATGATTGGCAGAGTGACAAGAACAAGAAAATGACAATCCAACACTCAATATGATGAACTATCACGACCTGAGCCGCTACCGCAACGAGTTGATGGGCATATCCATCATCATGGTGATACTGTTCCATTTGGGAGGCATGCGCCACGACACCCTGTGGCTGTGCCTGAGCCGCTGCGGCAACATAGGTGTCGACATGTTTTTCTTCTTCAGCGGCATAGGCATGTGGTTTGCATGGACAAAAAGCCGGCAGACGGGTTACAGGAAGCTTCTGTCCTTCTTCCGCCGCCGCTACCTGCGCATATACCCGGTATGGCTCGTAACGGCCTGCGCCTACTACATACCGCGCTACTGCGACGGACGCATGACACTGCCCGACACCCTGCTTGACATTGCCGTCAACTGGGGGTTCTGGCACCACTGTGAACTGGCGTTCTGGTTCATCCCCGCCATCATGATGCTCTACACCGTGGCACCGGCATACATCACCCTGATATGCCGGCACCGCTCATGGCGGTGGATGCCGGTGGCGGCCGTCATGCTGTGTGTCATGCTGCAATACCTGCAACCGCTGAACAGTGCTCTGGGCCATCTCGAAATATTCGTAAGCCGCATACCGATATTTCTGTTGGGCATCAATGCCGGAGAGCGCGTAATGGAGCGGCGACCGATAGACCCATCCGCCCGTTGGATGATGCTGCTCACGCTCGCCGTGGGCATAATCATCTGCGTGAACTTCGAGAACGGACTGCGCGGCCGTTTCCCGCTGTTTCTCGAGCGCATGGTCTACATACCCATGACAGTATCAATGTCGCTGCTGCTCTGCCGCCTGTTTGCCCTGGCCGATGCAGAAAATACGGGAACAGCCCCGTGGGTGAGACGCGCCACGGGAATGACCAACCGCGCACTCGCCTTCACCGGTGGCGTGAGTCTCGAGATTTATCTCGTACACTACCAGTTCGTCATCGTGCCTTTCCATCTCCGCAGCCTGTCTTACTGGCCCAAGGCCTTTGCCACATTAGCCATCGCCATACCGGCGGCATGGATGTTGCACAAGGTGGTGGGGCATGTGGTGCGAAAACTGGAGGATGTGTTAAAATGGCTACATGGTGCTTTGTAGGGACATATTCTTGTATTTGTCCGCAAAATA
>NZ_URNN01000163.1 GCF_900549175.1 uncultured Prevotella sp.
ATACAGGTTGTCATCATCCCCATCACAAAGGGTGCAGACCAGCTCAAGGCCATCACCGAACGCCTCACTCCCATCATCGATGCCCTGCGTGCGGCAGGTATCAGCGTGAAGTACGACGATGCCGACAACAAGCGCCCGGGATTCAAGTTTGCCGACTACGAGCTGAAGGGTGTGCCCGTACGTCTGGTCATGGGAGGCCGCGATCTCGAGAACAACACACTCGAAGTGATGCGCCGCGACACTCTCGAAAAGGAGACTGTCTCGCTCGACGGCATCGTGGAGTATGTGGAGAAACTGCTCGAAGACATTCAGAACAACATATTCGAGAAGGCACGCAAATACCGCGACGAGCATGTATACGAGTGCGACAACTACGAAGAGTTCAAGGAAAAGATCAAGGACGGAGGCTTCTTCCTCTGCCATTGGGACGGCACCGCCGAAACCGAAGCCAAGATAAAGGAGGAGACACAGGCCACTATACGCTGCGTGCCTTTCGCCTATGAGCAGACACCGGGCGTGGACATGGTGAGCGGAAAACCTGCCAAATGCAGGGTTATCATTGCAAGAAGCTATTAAAAACTGTGGCGACAAGCACATAAAGTTCAAATAATGACTGAAAACGTTCTCCGAAACACAAATGCCGGAGAACGTTTTTTTTGTGCCTTATCCTTTCCACGGGATAGTCAGCTTGCGTTTAAAAAAGTTTCAAAAGCGGCCGTTTTACACTCCAAAAGCGGCCGTTTTACACTCCAAAAGTGCCGCTTTTGCAACCCGAAACGGGCACTTCCGCAACCCGAAACGGCCTTTTTTTGCAAACGTTTGCATCAATAAAACAACAATAAAAGTACAATGAAGCGCATAAATTCAGTATCTTTGCAGTGACGGAAACATCCGTAACGCAACAAGCTGAAAGACAAACAAAAACTTAATCATATTCATCTTAAAGGAACTACAATGGAAAGAACATGGAGATGGTTCGGCAAGAACGACAAGATTACACTTGCCATGCTCAGGGAAATAGGTGTGGAGGGCATCGTTACAGCACTTCACGACGTGCCGCTGGGCGAAGTATGGACGCGCGAGAAGATACGTGACCTGCGCGAATACATTGAAAGCTACGGCATGCGCTGGAGCGTGGTGGAAAGCCTGCCGGTGGTGGAGAGCATAAAGTACGGCGGTGCCGACCGTGACGAACAGATAGAGCGCTACAAGGAGAGCCTGCGCAACCTTGCGGCTGAGGGCATACACACAATATGCTACAACTTCATGCCGGTGCTCGACTGGGCACGCACCGACCTGTCGCACCCCAACCCCAACGGCACAACAAACCTTTACTTCTCGTTTGCCGAGTTCGCCTATTTCGACATACACATCCTGAAACGTGAAGGCGCTGAAGAGGACTGGGCCAACTTCCGCATAGAAGGCGTGGAGCGCGACATAGTGGCTGAGGTGAACGAAATAAAGAAACACATGACTCCCGAAGGCGAACGCAAACTGGTGGAGAACATCGTAATCAAGACACAGGGCTTCGTAAGCGGCAACTTCAAGGAGGGCGACGAGCATCCGGTAGAACTGTTCCGACAGTTGTTGGCACTGTATGACGGCATAGACAAGAACCAGCTGCGCGAAAACATGCGCTACTTTCTGGAGGCCATTATGCCGGTGTGCGAGGAATGTGACATGTACATGTGCGTGCACCCCGACGACCCGCCATTCCCCATTCTCGGCCTGCCGCGTATAGTAAACTGTGATGAAGACATCAACTGGTTCCTCAACGCCGTGGACAATCCACACAACGGACTAACCTTCTGCGCCGGAAGCCTGTCGGCCGGAGCGCACAACAACGTGGTGGAGCTGGCCCGCAAATACGCTTCGCGCACATGGTTCGTACATCTGCGCTCATGCCACATCTTCCCCAACGGCGACTTCACCGAAGCAAGCCATCTGGGCGGACGTGCCGACGTGATAGAACTGGCACGCATATTCGAGAAGACCAATCCGAAACTGCCCATGCGCGTTGACCACGGCATGACCATGCTCGGCGACGGGGAACGCGGATACAACGCCGGATACTCGTTCCTCGGCCGCATGTTTGCCATGGGACAGGTGCAGGGCATACTGGCCACTGTCGACCGTGAACTCGGCATTGAGTACAAGCAGCCGGGATTCCACGAATAGAATTTGGAATTAGAACATTAGGAATGTTGAGTTATCTGCCAAAGGCAGATGAAGAATTTCACAATTACGAATTGCCGCCAAACAGCATAATTGCGTGATGACCCACGATTAAACATTCAATAATTCCAAATCGCAGCGGAGCGAGAACAACTCATAAATCGTAATTCACAATTCAAAATAATACAATGAACGAACTTTTCAATATAAAGGACTACGTGGTAGTCATCACGGGCGGCACGGGAGTGCTGGGCCGTGCCATTGCAAAATATCTGGCACAGAACGGTGCCAAGGTGATAATTTTGGGCCGAAAGGAAGACGTGGGCCACGCCATTGCAGATGAAATATGCAAGGAAGGCGGCGCATGCGAATTTATGAAGACCGACGTGATGTGTCAGGAGACAGTGCAGAAGAACTGCGATGACATCATGGCCAAGTACGGCCGCATAGACACTTTGCTCAACGCCGCAGGCGGAAACATGGCCGGAGCCACCATCGGACCAGACCAGAACTTTTTCGATCTCGACCCCGAACAGTTCCAGCGTGTGCTTTCGCTCAATCTCACGGGCACAGTAATACCCACACAGGTTTTCCTGAAACCGATGACGAAGCAGGGTCGTGGCAGTATCATCAACTTCTCGTCGATGGCAGCTTTCCGACCCATGACGCGCGTATGCGGATATGCCGCAGCCAAAGCCGGCATAAGCAACTTCACCGCCTTCATGGCAACAGAGTGTGCCAAGAAGTTCGGCGAGGGCATACGTGTGAACGCCATCGCACCGGGATTCTTCATCACCGAGCAGAACCGCTCACTGCTGACCAACCCCGACGGCACCTACACACAGCGCGGACAGGACGTGATACGTCAGACTCCGTTCGGCCGCATGGGCGACCCCGAAGAACTGTGCGGCACAATCCACTATCTGATGAGCGACGCCGCCAAGTTCGTGACCGGCACGGTTGCCGTGGTCGACGGCGGCTTCAATGCCTTTGCAATGTAGCCTGACCGACTGACACAGGTTCCGGTAACACCCGCACCGACGCATGCAAGTGTGTCATCGTGCCGAGAGTGTTACCGGAACTGCGTAAACCTTTTCGTAAATTATTGATTTTTTATTCACTGCTTTATTTGTTGTTTTATGAAAAAAGCATTATCTTTGCGCTATAATTATGAAGAAACAACAAATCAGAATAATTCTACAAAACAAAGAAATTATAATTTACTATTATGAAACCATTAAACAAAAACTTTGCGCCTAAGAGCGTAATGCCCGAAAAGGTCATTCAGTTCGGAGAGGGTAACTTCCTCCGTGCTTTCGTAGATTGGATTATCTGGAATATGGACCAGAAGACCGACTTCAACGGTTCGGTGGTTGTGGTACAGCCCATCGACCGCGGTATGGCAGAATGGCTCAACGGACAGGACTGCCTGTATCACGTGAACCTGCAGGGACGCGAGAACGGCCAGCCCGTCAACACGCTGCAGCGTATCGACGTTATCAGCCGTGCCCTGAACCCCTATACACAGAATCAGGCCTTCATGGCTCTGGCAGACCAGCCCGAAATACGTTTTGTCATCTCCAACACTACAGAGGCAGGTATCGCCTTCGACCCGAGTTGCAAACTTGACGACGCTCCCGCATCGTCTTATCCCGGCAAGCTGGTACAGCTGCTCTACCGCCGTTGGCAGACATTCAACGGCGACCCGTCGAAAGGTCTCATCATCTTCCCCTGCGAGCTCATCTTCCTCAACGGCCACGTTCTGAAGGACTGCATCAACAAGTATATCGAACTTTGGAAGCTGCCGAAGGAGTTCAAGGAGTGGTTCGACAACAGCTGCGGCGTTTACGCAACACTCGTCGACCGCATCGTACCGGGATTCCCCCGCAAGGAAATCGCTGAGATTCAGGAGAAGATAAGCTATCGCGACAACCTCGTGGTACAGGCAGAGAACTTCCACCTTTGGGTTATCGAAGCACCGAAAGAAGTTGCCAAGGAGTTCCCTGCAGACAAGGCCGGACTCAACGTTCTGTTCGTTCCGTCAGAAGAACCTTACCACAAGCGCAAGGTGACACTGCTCAACGGCCCGCATACAGTGCTCTCACCGGTTGCCTTCCTCAGCGGCGTGAACATAGTGCGCGACGCATGCAACCATGAAGTAATAGGCAAATACATCCACAAGGTTCAGTTCGAGGAACTCATGCAGACACTTGACCTGCCGATGGAAGAGCTGGAGAAGTTCGCAACTGATGTGCTCGAGCGCTTCGACAACCCGTTCGTTGACCATCAGGTAACGAGCATCATGCTCAACTCTTTCCCGAAGTTCTGCGCACGCGACCTGCCCGGAGTGAAGACATACCTGGAGCGCAAGGGCGAGCTGCCTAAGGGACTGGTGTTCGGTCTGGCCGCCATCATTACATACTACAAGGGTGGCAAGCGCGAAGACGGAACGGAGATTGTTCCGAACGACGCACAGGACATAATGGATCTGCTGAAGAACCTTTGGGCTACGGGCGACACCCAGAAGGTAGCCGACGGCGTTCTTGGCGCAACATCCATCTGGAACGAGAACCTCAACGCCATCGAAGGACTCAACGCTCTCGTCAAGACATACCTCGACCTTATTCAGGAAAAGGGCATGCTTGAGGCTGTGAAGACAATTCTCTAAAGACTTGACGTACACAGACTTTCCCTGAAAAGGAATATAAAAGAAGTGCACACTTCATATTGCAGAGTTTCCACATCCTGCCGATACTGGCAACATCAATGTATCGGCAGGTGTGGAAATTTGTCGTTAGATATTGACAATACATTTACTTTAATGGACAAAACCGACTCACTACTCATAGAATATGCTGCGAGATACGAAACTCCCGAGTTTCTTCCGGCAGACCCAAGCTGCTTCATGCACAAGGTATCAGGGCAGAACAACAGGGAAACAACGGCTTTCATAGCTTCATGCCTCAGTTACGGAAACCGCCGGCAGTTCTTCCCGAAAATACAATATATACTCGACTGTGCAGAAGGTGACGTATATGAATGGGTGCGAAGCGGCATGTTTGACAAGGACATTCCGGCCGACGACCAATGCTATTACCGACTGTATACCCGCCGCACGATGAACAATTTTCTGCATGCCCTGCACGAAATGATATGCGAATACGGTTCGATAAAAGATTATGTGAGCGACAATGCGTCCGACGGTTACTCGGCCGTGGCCGCCATATGCGGCTTCTTTGCGGCACGCGGCATCGAAGTCATCATCCCCAAAGACACCCGGTCGGCGTGCAAACGGGTGTGTATGTTCCTGCGATGGATGGTGCGCGACAATTCACCTGTCGACCTCGGACTGTGGAGTGACATAATAGACAAACGCACATTGATAATGCCGATGGACACGCATGTAATGCAACAGGCCTGCCGTCTCGGACTTCTTTCCGACAGACAGGCTACCATGTCTGCGGCCCGCAGGCTCACCGCACGCATGGCGGAGGTTTTCCCCGACGACCCGCTCAAAGGTGATTTCGCCCTGTTCGGATATGGCGTGAACAACAAATGAAAGATTTATTCGGCACCTTATTTTTTTGATATTCACACGTTTTACTGTAACTTTGCAGCCGCATAACAGGAATACATTTCAAATGAACGACTACATAGAGATAAAGGGAGCAAGGGTAAACAACCTGAAGAACATCAGCATAAGGATTCCGCGTGACAAGTTCATCACGATAACGGGAGTAAGCGGATCGGGCAAGTCGTCACTGGCTTTCGACACACTGTATGCCGAAGGACAACGGCGTTACGTGGAAAGCCTGTCGGCATACGCCCGCCAGTTTCTCGGAAGAAAGAACAAACCCGAGTGTGACTTCATAAAGGGTATACCGCCGGCAATAGCCATAGAACAGAAAGTGATAAGCCGCAACCCGCGTTCCACGGTGGGAACGACAACCGAGATTTACGAATATCTCAGGTTGCTGTTCGCACGTATCGGGCGCACCTACTCGCCGGTCAGCGGGGAGGAGGTGAAGAAGCATAGCACGGAAGACATAGTGGCATGCACACACAACTACTCGGAAGGCACCAAGTTTGTGGTCATGACGCCGTTGAGAATCGTTGAAGGCCGCACTGTGGAGCAGCAACTGAAAATGTATATCCTGCAAGGTTATGCAAGACTGTTCTGCCGCGGGCTGTTTGCGCGGATTGAAGATTTTCTGAACGATGAAGAGAACAAAAAGGCAAAACCCGAAGAAATATATCTGGTGATAGACCGCATGGCGGTGGATT
>NZ_URNN01000164.1 GCF_900549175.1 uncultured Prevotella sp.
CAGATTTGCCGCTGCGGGCGGTCGCAATGAACGGCGGCACAGTCGGGTTGCGGCGGTTCAGGTGTATTCCTCCCAGACCGTAATCGCGGCAGAGCTGGAAATGGTCGTGCACGACAATGCGGCGCAGGCACTCGTCGGGCAGGACGTCGAGCAGGCGGGCGCAGTCGGCGGCGGAGGCCCCGGGCTTGCGCAGATGCAGTGTGTCGATGCCGCAGTCGAAGAGTTCCCTTATCCTCTGCGCCTCGTAAGGAATGGGGTGGGGGGATGTTATGACGATAAGTTTCATAGGTGGTGATATAAAAAGTGAGGCTGTGTCAAAATGCGGTTTATCCACTGTAGGGACATATTTTTCGCTATGCTCAACAGCACGTCTTGTATTTGTCCGCTCATAACATACTTATATTCAATGTCTATTTGGCGGACAAATACGAGAATATGTCCCTACAGTGGGTGAACCGTAATATCGATAAATACTTCTCCCGTATGGTTTATCTGTCGCAGTCTTTCAGCGAGTGGCTGATGCGGGCGGCGCAGAAATTGGGGCCGCACATGGTGCAGAACTCGCCTTCGGTCTTGTTTGACGTCTTGTAATACTCCAGCGCGCGCTCGGGGTCGAGGGCAAGATTGAACTGGTCTTTCCAGCGGAAGTCGTAGCGGGCCTTGCTCAGGGCGTTGTCGCGGATGGTCGCGCCGGGATGCTGCTTGGCCAGGTCGGCGGCGTGGGCGGCAATCTTGTATGTAACGACACCCGTGCGCACGTCATCCTTGTCGGGCAGTGCGAGGTGTTCCTTCGGCGTAACGTAGCAGAGCATGGCCGTGCCGTACCATCCTATCATGGCCGCTCCGATGGCACTCGTGATGTGGTCGTAGCCCGGGGCGATGTCCGTAACGAGCGGGCCGAGAGTGTAGAACGGTGCGCCGTGGCACTTCTCTATCTGCCGGTCCATGTTCTCGCGAATCTTGTGCATGGGCACATGGCCGGGGCCTTCGATGAATGCCTGCACGTTCTTCGCCCACGCACGCTCCACCAGTTCGCCCATCGTGTCAAGCTCGGCAAACTGCGCCGCGTCGTTGGCATCGTGTGTCGAGCCGGGGCGCAGGCCGTCGCCCAGCGATATTGCAACGTCGTATCGGGCGCAGATGTCGCAGATGTCGTCGAAGTGGGCGTAGAGGAAACTCTCCTCCTGGTGCACCATACACCACTTCGAGATGATGCTGCCGCCGCGGCTTACCATACCCGTAAGGCGGCCCTGCGACAGGTGCACGTTCTTCAGACGTATGCCGCAGTGTATGGTGAAATAGTCGACGCCCTGCTCGCACTGCTCTATGAGCGTGTCGCGGAATATCTCCCACGTCAGGTCCTCGGCCTTGCCGTTCACCTTCTCGAACGCCTGATACATCGGTACGGTGCCCACGGGCACGGGACAGTTGCGCAGAATCCACTCGCGTGTCTCGTGAATGTTGGTGCCGGTGGAGAGGTCCATCAGCGTGTCGCCGCCCCACTTGCAGCTCCACACGGCCTTCTCCACTTCTTCTTCGATGCTTGAATTGAGGTGTGAGTTGCCTATGTTGGTGTTTATCTTCACGAGAAAGTTGGTTCCGATAATCATCGGCTCTGCCTCAGGATGGTTGATGTTGGCCGGTATGACGGCGCGTCCGGCGGCCACTTCGTCGCGCACGAACTCCGGCGTGATGTGGGTCTCGATGCCCAGTTCGGCGCAGTTCATGTTCTCGCGTATGGCCACGTACTCCATCTCCTGCGTGACGATGCCGCGTTTGGCCAGTGCCATCTGCGTCTCTCCCTCCTTGCGGGCATCCGTCCAGGGCTTGCGCAGCTTCGGAAGTCCGCGCTTCAGGTCGGTCTCTACGTTGGGGTCGCTGTACGGACCGCTTGTGTCATAAACATAGACGGGTGCGTTTTCCGTCATTTTCTTCTCGCCGTTCTCCACCGTCACGGTAGGTGTGAGGCGCACGCGGCGCATGCCGACACGCAGGTCGGGGTATATCCGTCCGTTCATGTATACCTTGTCGGACGACGGATACGTGATTTTGATGTTGTTGTTCATGTTTCTTTTGTTTTTATTTTTTAGGGAGTTAAGGAGTTAAAGGGAGTTAAGGAGTTAAGCCAATAGCAACATGGCATGAACATAAGCCAAAAGCAACATTGCATGAGTATGAGCCAATAGCAAATGGACGAACGCATAAGCATTTGGCTTAACTCCCTTTAACTCCTTAACTCCATAAATAAAAACTCCTTAATTTCTTAACTTATAATTCAATTATCCTCCTCATCTCCTCCACCGGATTTTCGGCGTCAAGCACGGCTCCGCTCAGGGCTATGCCGTGCACGCCGGTGCCCATTACGGCCGGAATGTCGTCGCGGAGTATGCCGCCGATGGCCACCACGGGCAGGTCGATGCCGGCCGCGTCCATGCGGGTGATGATGCCGCGGTAGCCGTCGAGACCGAGCACGGGCGACAGGTTGGCCTTTGTAGTGGTGAAGCGGAACGGGCCGCAACCTATATAGTCGGCTCCCTCGCGCCACAGGCGCTCCACGTCGTCGAACGTGTTGGCCGTTCCGCCGATGATGAACTCCTCGCCGAGCACGCGGCGCGCCTCACTCACGGGCATGTCGTTGCGCCCGAGATGCACGCCGTCGGCCTTCAGCTCTTTGGCCAGTTCAACGCGGTCGTCAAGCAGGAATACCGCATCGTGCTCCTTGCAAAGGGGCTGTATGGCGGCAGCCGCCCCGCGCACCTCGTCGTCCGTGGCGTCTTTCATGCGCAGCTGAATCCACCGGCAGCCGCCTTCGAGCGCCATGCGGGCACCGTCGACGTATGAGAACCGGTCGTTCTTGTGGGTTATAAACTGTACTTGTTTCATATCTTAATCAGTTTTTTCGGGTCAAAGAAATGGTTGACAGGGCCGTGACCACCGCCTATTTCCACATCGGCACCGGCCTTCAGTGCCTCCGTAAGGTAGTCTTTGGCCAGCGCGATGGCGTCACCGGCCGGACAACCGAACGCGAGATACGACGCTATTGCCGCCGAGAGCGTGCAGCCCGTGCCGTGGGTGTTGCGCGTCGGAACGTTGTCGCACGCAAATTCACACATCATCAGACCGCCATCCACGATACGGAATCCGTCTACGGCACTGCTTCCTTCCACGAAACGGTTTTCGTCCGCGACACGATAAAACCGGTCGGTCTTTCGTCCGGCGAGGTGGCCGCCCTTTATCAGAACAGCCTCACAGCCCTTCTTCAGTATCCTTCCGGCGGCGATGTCCATGTCATCACAGGATGTTATCTTCATGCCGGACAGCACCTCAGCCTCCGGAACATTGGGTGTCAGCAGCGTTGCCATCGGCATCAGCCGCCTACAGAAGACATCGAGAGCGTCCTCCTGCATGAGCCGCGAACCGCTTGTGGAGACCATCACCGGGTCTACTACGAGGCGGTCTGCGTCATACTGACTCAATGTATCTGCTATGGCGCATATCGTGTCGGCATCGTTCACCATGCCAATCTTCACGGCCAGCGGATGTATGTCGTCCATCACGGCGCGTATCTGTCCGGCCACGATGTCGGGACGTATGGCCTGAACGGCCGTTACGCCGAGCGTGTTCTGCACCGTTATCGACGTGATGGCCGACGCCGCGTAGCATCCCAGTGCCGACATTGTCTTGATGTCGGCCTGTATGCCAGCACCGCCGCTGCTGTCGCTGCCGGCAATGGTGAGAACGGGAAAATACTTTTTCATAATTGTGAGTTATGAGTTTTGAATTACGAGTTATTCTCGCTGCGCTGCGATTGTGAATTGTTTAATTACGAATTATCGCCGTGCGGCATGGCATATCATATACACAACAAGGCAATAATTTGTAATTCTTTAATTCTTCATCGGGCGCAGCCCGACAACTCGTCATTCGTCATTCCCAATTTGTAATTCTCCAATTCTTCATCGGGCGCAGCCCGACAACTTGTCATTCGTCATTCCCAATTCGTAATTGTCAAACACTCTGTCCCAGTTTTTCCATACCGGTTCCAGTCCGAGGGCGCGCAGGTCGCGTTCCACCTCGCCGGCCTTGCGGCCGTCGCTTATCTCAAACTGCTCCAGCGAATTGGGGTAGCAGGCATATCCGCCCGGGTCGGTATGGCTCTCAGCACTCATCGTGGTCACGCCGAGCGTGGCCATGTTGTTGCGCACGTTGGCCGGTTCGCGTGTGGAGTAGGATATGTCCACGTCGTGGTCGAAGATGCGCATGGCGAATGTGGCCTGTGCCAGTTCGCGGTCGGACATGATGACATTGGGTTGGAAGCCGCCGTTTTCGGCATGGCGCATGCGCGGGAAGTTGACACTGTACTGCGTGCGCCAATATGTCTTTTCGAGATAACGCAGGTGGCGGGCCATCATGGTCACGTCCGTCCGCCAGTCTTCCAGACCTATCAGCACACCCATGCCTATCTTGTGCACGCCGGCCTGCCCCATGCGGTCGAAGCCGTTGAGGCGCCATTCGTAGTTCGACTTCATGCCGCGCGGGTGGTATATCTTGTAGCGTGCCTCGTTGTACGTCTCCTGAAAGCATATCACGCCGTTCAGTCCGTGCTCGCGCAGCCGGGCATAATCTTCGGCCGCGAGCGGCATCACCTCTATCTGGAGGTTGTTGAAGTAGGGTTTGGCAAGGTCGAGCGCGCGGGCAAGGTAGTCCACGCCGGCCCTGGCGGGGTTCTCGCCTGTAACGATGAGCAGGTTGTCAAACGGGCCGAGCTTCTTTATGGCCTCGTATTCACGTACTATCTCCTCCTCGGTCAGTATGGTTCGCGCCATCTTGTTCTGCACGTGAAAGCCACAGTATACGCACGAGTTGGTGCACGAGTTGGTAATATAAATAGGTATGAACAAGTTGACGGTCTTGCCGAAACGCTCGCGCGTATACTTGCGGCTGAGCCATGCCATCTGTTCAAGATACTTGTCGGCGGCCGGCGAAATCATCGCCATGAAGTCGTCTATGTCGCAATGGGACTTGGAGAGCGCACGACGCACGTCGGCATCGGTCTTCGACATGATGCGCTCTGTTGTCTCGTCCCAGCTTATCTGTCTTATAACGTCACTGAACATTCTTGTATTATCCTCCGCAAAATGCTTTAAGTATCACTATTGTGTCGCCGTCGTTCACAACGTGCGAATCCCACTCTCCGCGGGATACCATCTCGTTGTTCACGGCCACGGCCACACCTTTCTCCGGCAACTGGCAAGTGTCAGCCACGCCACGGAGAGTTGTTCCCTCGGGGAACTCTGTCTGTTTGTTGTTTATTGTTATTTTCATAAAGTCTTGTTGTTGGAATCCTTTATGCCGGTATTGGCTTTCGCTCGGTCTTTGACCGCTTGCAAGGCAAGAACTCCTTAGCGACCGCAGGGAGCGATAACTCCTATAACTCCTTAAAAAAACTCCTTTAACTCCTAAATTCAGATTAACACCCGTTAACACTGCCGGAAGCCCCGTTTCTCATGTCCTCTGCCGGGAAATGGCTATCTTTGCAATGTCATCCGGAAGACATGAGAGAGTTAAACAACAACATCAACAAAACAACAACAAAACAAAGGAGGAAAGAAAGTTATGATTCACTACAGACTTTACCAAAACAACAACGTGGAGAGCGAACAGTACAAGAAGTGGTACGGACGTGCCGTAACGACAGCCACCACCGACCTCGAAACCCTGGCCGAGCGCATCCAGCGCAACTGTACAGCCAAGAAGGGCGACGTTCTGGTCGTGCTGACAGAGCTGGTGGAGGTGATGCGCGACGAGCTCCAGAGCTCGCACCGCGTCAAGCTCGACGGCTTCGGGTCGTTCAAGATAGGCCTGAAGACCGTGGGCTGCGACAGTGCCAAGGATTTTTCGGCAGCCCACAACATCAAGGGCATGCGCGTGCTCTTCTCGCCGGCACTGAAGCTGTCGGCTGACGGACGCCGCCTGCGCACATTCCTCGACGGCTGCAAGGTGGCCGAGCTGCCCAGCAACGCCGTGGACAAGAGCAAGGACACCGCCGGCGACAGCGGGGGCACCACGGTGGAACCCTGACCGTAAGGAGTAGGCGGCAGCACTGCGCAGACAGCACCGCACAGACAGCACCGCACAGGCTGCCGCAGACTCCGGCGCAGTGCACTGACCGTAAGGCGGTTGCACTGCGCCTATAAAGCAACACTTTAGGCACAACATCATCATCAACAACACATGCACAGGAAAGGAGGGGAACATATTATGAAACGCGAGACATGGAAATTTGTGGTACAGCTGATAACGGCCATACTCACCGCCATTGCCACCACACTCGGAGTGACGAGCTGTATCTGAACTTCTTTAGGAGTTAAAGGAGTTAAAGGAGTTATCGCTCCCTGCGGTCGCTAAGGAGTTAAAGCCAATACC
>NZ_URNN01000165.1 GCF_900549175.1 uncultured Prevotella sp.
GAGGGCCTCTCTGCTATCTCAACAAATTAACATTCGCGTAACTCTCTGACTGTCAACGCTCCCCATTTTTGCGAAAAATCGCGTATTTCGCAGCGTAATGCGGAAATCGTGGTCAGGGGGTCGTTTAACATACGTTAAAGTAAAGTTGTTTCGCAGTATCCATGTCACCACTACTCAATGTTGCGGACAAGCTGAAGGACATCCGCAGTATCGGTATCTAAATCAGACTCATCCGACATTCCGAGTGATAGATTAATGTTCAATGGCACAGTCATACAATGGTAGGGGCAGAACTTGTTTTTGCCCGCCACACAAAAAACAACCGACTTCCATATTATACGCGGTCAAAGACAAGACTATGACCCTACCATTGATACGATATCGAGGGGTGTAACATATATTCCCTATCCATCACTCCAAATGTCGGATGAACCGAAAATAAGGAGATGGGAGCATACCAATACTGCAAAATAAGGCGTTGAAAACACGTCAAATACGTAAAATAAGGCATTAGAAACAAGCAAAATCTGCAAAATAAGGCATTGCTTTGAAATAAATTCGCTATCTTTGTGCCTATGAAAGAAGCAGTTATAGACAGAAGGACGCTGGAGGTTATATTTAGCGACCAAAAAGCGGAGATTGATAATTGGATTCTGACAATGACTGAAAACAAAAATAAATACCCAATAATAAAACATCATAAAATGAGAATCATAAAACATTTTTGTTATGCTCTTATACTTTTAGGATTCACATCTTGCGGAGCATCAGACAACAGAAAAACAGTAGAGAAGCCCGTTGGAGAAGATTTGACGGTAGAGAAGCCCGTTGGAGAAGATTTGGCGGTAGAGAAGCCTATCACAGAGAACAAAGAAAATACAGATTTGATAAACACAGTATATAACAAATTCGTGTTTGCAATAGATTCTGACGGTAATGAGCCTTCTCCTGAAACATATTTCACAGCCAATGCTTTGAGAAAGCTTCAAGATGCCTATGAGTACGATTGTTATGACGGACCTTGCTATGCTTATTATACACTGAGAACGGAAGCACAGGATTCCAATCCGAAAACAGACGATATATCACAGATTTGTGACATAGAGACAGCGGAAGACGGTTGGTATATAGTGTCGTATTTAGATATGGGATGGTCTGGCAAGACACGGGTCAAAATCGTGGATGGAAAGATTGATGACTATGAACGGATAAGCAGTGACTTGCCGCAGTAAAGGCAGCACACAGAAACATGGATATAAAGCACTACATGATAGTCGATTTGGAGTATGTTTAAGAGTATATGTCCGAGAATCTTGTAATAGAAATTGAGTTCCATGCGGTAGTTCTGACTTCTTTTCATCCGTTCGCTTATAATAAAGTTATCCCACAATGCACCCCGCTCAGCCTCCGTACGTTCGTTGTAAGGACGGAAGTCGCGCAACACGGCATTGAAGAATTTACTGGAAATTTCTTCAACTGCATTGAAAAGTTTTCCACTTTCCTTGTATTTCTTATCTAATTTAATACGCTCAAATCTTGGAAAAGTGTAAAAAACGCCCCTGTTTTATATTGGAAAAATGTAAAAATCAGAGGTAAAATCCATTGGAAAAGTGTAAATTTCGATGGAATTCCTCATTCATTTAGAGTAAAAGTCGTAAATTTGAAGCCAGAAGCATGATATTATGTGAGACATCAGCGCAACGGAACTTATCAACAAAAACGCAATAATAATAAATCATGAGCAAGGTTCAATATATCGACATGCATAGTGACGCGTTGGATAAGCTGATGGCTTTTTCCATTTATGTGCCCGATGAATACGATAACGGGGAATTGAGATTGCCTGTTCTCTATTTTCTGCATGGAAGAAGCGGGAATGAAAGCATAATTGACGAGCTTGATATTAAATCTGTTGCAGACGAACTTATAGCTTCTGGGCAGATAAGTCCGATGATGATTGTTTGTCCGAGAATGGATAACAGCAGGGGATTGAATACGACCGTCACTCCGCATCAGGCGGTTGTGGATGGGATGAAGATAGATACAGGCCTATACGAAGACTATTTCATTCATGAGGTCATCCCATATGTCGACCGCCATTTTATGACTATTCCCCGCAGGGAACATCGGTTTGTCGGAGGCGCTTCGGCTGGTGGTTTTGCTGCTGTACATTACGGATTGCAATATCCCGGATTGTTTTCCCGCATAGGAGGACACATGCCGGCCATAGAAACGGAACTTGACGCATCGGATATGCCATATTATGGGGATGAAGACAGCTTTCATAAAAGCAATCCGCTGGAGTTTGACAGCTTTGAAGAACAACACAAGAAGCAGATGTGGTATCTTGATGCTGGCGATGAAGACGAAGGAGGGTTCTACAACGCTGTCGAATCCCTATCCGGAAGATTGAAAGCACACGGAATCGGTGTTGAGCATCATATTTTCCCGGGACATCACAATATTCAATACATCAAAGACAATATTCGGAAATACTTAATCTTTTACAGCAACAGAATATGTACGAACTCCAGCAAGTAGGCTCGCAGAGCTATTATATAAATTGTCCGGCAAAGATTGGCGTTTATGTCAGGTCTGAGCATGAGGTGTATCTCATAGACAGCGGCAACGACAAGGAAGCCGCGAAGAAGGTGCTGAAAATAGCAGATGTTAAAGGATGGACGATAAAGGGCATTCTCAACACCCACTCGCACGCTGACCATGTGGGCGGCAATGCGTATATTCAGAACAAAACCGGCTGCAAGGTGTTCTGTTCAGGCGTTGAGGCTGATTTCACCCGTCATACAGTTCTTGAACCGTCGTTGTTGTATGGCGGCTATCCGTGCAAGAGTTTGCGGAATAAGTTTCTGATGGCGAAGGAGTCGGTGGTCACCGATTTATCATCGCCCGATTTTCCGGGTGAGGTAGAGATAATTCCCCTGCCGGGACATTCCTTTGACATGGTTGGATTCCGGACGCCTGACAATACGGTGTTTCTTGCCGATTGTGTCAGCAGTGCCGCCACTCTGTCGAAATACGGAGTGACGTTTGTCTATGATGTTGCCGCATATCTTGATACTCTGACAAAAGTTGAAATACTGAAGGCAGACATCTTTGTTCCGTCACATGCCGCCCCCTGCCATGACGTGAGAAAACTGACGGAGATAAACCGCAAGCAAGTCCTCGACATTGAGCAGAAAATAAAATCAATATGTAAAACACCCCAAACCGCAGACGGCATCATCACCGAAGTGTTCAAGACGTTCGGATTGACAATGACGATTGAGCAATATGTGTTGGTAGGCTCCACGGTCAGGTCTTATCTGTCGTGGATGAAAGACCGTGGCGTGATTGATTATAGTGTTGATAATTCTATGCTGTTATGGAAAACCGTAGAGTAATCATGATATGGCTTGCAGCTACGGTAGCGGTGATGTTTGCATTGCCGTTTTGTGTTGCCAGACTCGCTTCGGAATGTTCGGGAATGGCATTGTGTATGCTGCTGTTCTTCATCGTCAATCCGCTCTATTCCGCCATACTTGGATACCGTTGCGGCAGTAATGTCCGTCAGATGTGGAATCTTCCTTTGGGGTCGTCTATTGCTTTTCTCGCCGGAACATGGCTGTTCTTCGACATCAGGGAAGTGTGGTTTATTATATACGCCACGGTCTATCTGATTATCGGGTGGACGGCAATGGGGATAAGCAGATATTTGAATAACCGAACAAAATTATAACGAATGAATCTTTCTTTACGTCCATATAAGCCTTTAGATGCTGCGGTGATTACGTCGTGGCTTAAAAGTGAATATCTCATGCGCCAGTGGTGCGCCGACAGATATGAGCATTATCCTGTCACGCCCGAAGACATGAACTCTTATCATGAGCAGTATATTGACGGGCAACGCTCGCGTGCCCTGACAATGGTGGACGACAATGAGGAAGTCGCAGGATATATCACGCTACGAATTCCGGCAGACGAGCCATCCAAGCAGCGTATAGGTTTTGTCATTGTCGATGATTCAAAACGTGGTAGAGGTTTGGGCAAGGCCCTTGTAAGAATGGCCGTCGAGTATGCTTTCAATACGCTTGGAGCGGCAAAGGTGTCGCTTGGCGTCTTTGAAAACAATCCTTCTGCCATCCGGTGTTATGAATCCGCCGGATTTGAGCGGGTTGACAAAGCAGAAAAAGAATGTTATCAATGCCTCGGCGAGACTTGGAAATGTATTGAGATGGAATGTCACAACATAATTTGATATGATACCCAAAAACATCCTCAACATAACAAACCGTGCCGACTTCCGCCGGTGGCTGGCGGCGAACAGCACCACGGAGGAGGAGTGCTGGATAGAGGCAAGGCGGGGCAAGACGCCGCCGGAGGATGTCCTGTGGTATCTTGATGCCGTAGAAGAGGCTTTGTGCTTCGGATGGATAGACTCGACGGTGAAGACTGTCGGCGGCGTGACGCTCCAGCGCCAGTTCAATCAGGCGGCTAATCAGGCTGGTGTAATCCAGGCCGCTGGCCTGCCATAGCTTCGGATACATGCTGATGTTGGTGAAACCCGGCAGCGTATTGATTTCGTTAATCACCACGTCGTTATCGGCGGTCAGGAACACATCGACGCGCGCCATGCCGCTGCAGCCGAGGGTCTGATAGGCACGAACGGCGATCTCGCGAATTTTGTCGTTTACATCGCTATCGATGGCCGCCGGAACCACCACCTTCGCCCCTTGATCGTCAATATACTTGGTGTCGTAGGCGTAAAACTCGCTGTTGAGGACGATTTCACCGCAGGTGCTGGCCTGCGGGTGGTCGTTACCCAGCACCGCACACTCAATTTCCCGCCCTTTAATGCCTTGCTCCACCACCACTTTATGGTCAAATTCGAAGGCCAGGGCGACGGCCTGCTGATACTGCTCTTCGCTGTTGACCTTGCTGACGCCCACCGAGGAGCCCTGGTTCGCCGGTTTAACAAACAGCGGCAGGCCCAGCTTCGCCTGCACCTCGGCAAAGCTTACCTGATTCCTGTTAGCGCGGGTCAGGGTAATAAAAGGGGCAATCGACAGCCCGGCATCGCGCAGCAGACGTTTGGTGACGTCTTTGTCCATGCAGGCGGCGGAGCCGAGGACGTCGGAGCCGACGAAGGGCAGGTTGGCCATCCGCAGCATGCCCTGCAGAGAACCATCTTCGCCAAGAGTGCCGTGAACGATCGGGAAGATGACGTCGATGGCCGCCAGCGGCTGGCCGCTATCGGCGTTAATCAGCTGCTGCGCCTCGCGTCCGGGAATCTGCGCCAGCGTAATATCGGACGGGCGCAGGGCAATATGGGCAGGATCCTGCGGATTGAGCAGATAGTTACTGGCGTCGTTAATATGCCATTGCCCCTGCTTATCAATCCCCAGCAAAACTACGTCGAAGCGCGTTTTATCGATCGCTTCCACGATATTTTTCGCTGACTGAAGCGACACTTCATGTTCTGCCGACTTACCGCCGAAAACGATCCCAACCCTCATCTTAGCCATTTCAACTTCCATCATGATTACATCAAAGGGCATAACATAGCATGTGAAAGAGCCCCCTGGCTGCCATAATATTCACCGGGTAAAGCATTGGGAGGCGGCGCGTGAAAGGAAAAGGTCTTATCGTTCTGTTGGCGCTGCTGGCGGCCGGATATTACGGCTATCGTTATCTTCCCGCACAGTACAATCCATTCGCGCCGCTGCGCCTGGAAGACCCCCCGGGACTCCTCAGCCACTATAAACTGCGGCGATTAACGCCCGCCGAGTGTGCTGGCCTGCTTGAGGAGGCCAACCGGCGGAAGCTCATTTCCAGCCAGCCGGTGGCCGATAGCGGAGGAGCGTGTCCTCTGCAGAATGTGGTTCGGGTGCGTGATTTTGGCACGGTGAAGCTCAGCAGCAGCTTTCTTGCCAGTTGTCCGCTGGCGTTGAGCAGCGCGCTATATCTGCAACAGCAGGCGAAACCGTTGACTCGCCGGATGCTGGGGCAAGAGCTCCGCCAGATTGACCATTTTGGCAGCTATGCCTGCCGTAATATTTACCATCGCCAGAACGCGCGGCGCAGTGAGCACGCTACCGCGGAGGCGCTGGATGTCAGCGGCTTTCGTCTGTCCGATGGCCGACGCGTCAGCGTGCTGAAAGGGTGGCCCGATGCGCAGTATCACCCCTGGCTGCAGGCGTTACTGGCCGGCGGTTGCCGCTATTACGGCAACGCTTTAGGGCCGGACTATAACGCGGCCCATGCCAACCATTTTCACTTCGGGATGCGCGGCCAGGGTTTCTGTTTCTAAGCATAACTCACTGTACACCACGACTTTCACCACGAAATCATTCGCAACAGGGCTATATGGTGTCATAAAACACTAAACT
>NZ_URNN01000166.1 GCF_900549175.1 uncultured Prevotella sp.
TTGCGTACCAAAACAGCCAAAACGGAGACCAAAAACCGCATTTTCCGTCCCGATTCTCTCGTTTCGGAGAACGTTTTTCAATAAAAGGAGACAGTCTTCCGAGAGGCGGAACACGGGCCGGTTGCGATCATGTTTTAAATTGTAAGCCGCCAAACATTTTTAAACACAGAGGCACGGAGTTTTTTAAACGCAAAGACGCGGAGACGCAAAGTTTTTTTTGAACACAGAGGCACGGAGACACAGAGAAATTTAAAAAAAACACCCAAAGTATTGGTACGCCCTGCAGGGGGGCGGATAAATGTTCCGCAGGGGATGTCGGATAAATGTTCCGCAGGGCGGTTGGATGATGCGCAATGAAAGAACCAATGAACGAACCGTGTTTAAAAATCTAAAAATAACGGGCATTGTCGGTGTTATATGGATTGAAATGCCTATCTTTGCAGAAATTAACAAGCCAAAATGAAATGAACCGTCTCAGACAAACAGTAAACTATCTACGTCGTTTCAGAGGTGTCAAGTATGTCATAGTCATCGTCGGGGCCATTGCCATTGTGGGTTTCCTTGACGACAACAGCGTGTGGAGCCACTACCGCAACAAGCAGAAAATCGGCGAACTTGAGGCCGAGATACAGCGCTACCAGCGTCTGTACGAGAACGACCGCGAGCAACTGCGCCTGCTCGACACCGACCCGAAGGCAATAGAGAAGATTGCCCGCGAGCGCTATTTCATGAAGACGGCAGACGAAGACATATTCGTGCTGAGCGATGACATTGAGGCCCCGGAACAACAATTTGACGATGAAACAACTGAATAAGACAGAGAATCTGATATTTCTGGCCGGCTCGGTGCTGATGGTTGTGGGCAGCGGTGCCCATCTCTTCATGCAGCGGTGGGCTCCCTACGTCTTCGCCATGGGCTCCATCGCTTTCGTGCTGATGCAGCTCAAGCAGCGCTATGAGGGCCGTAACGTGGTGATACGGCGCCTGCGCCGCATCATGATAACGAGCGATATGCTTTTTCTCCTGTCAGCCTTGCTGATGTTTGCCAACCAGGGCAACTTCTTCGGCCTCGACCAGCTCACATATATAAAATATGTACACAACAACTGGGTGCTGACACTTCTTGTGGCAGCCATCCTGCAGCTGTATTCCACCCACCGCATAAGTGCGGAATTGGATCGGGAGGCAAAAAAAATGTAAAAGTCATTGTAAATGTTTTAAATAGCATGAAATTTTTTCCATACTTCGATATATCGTTGTATTTTTGTGCTAAAATGAAAAAAGTATTCTTATGAATAAGGTTCTGTATGCATGGGTGGCCTTGTCTGTCATCCTTACTTCGTGTGCCAGTTCGTACGACGTCCAAGGTTTGTCGTCGGTGTCATCTCTTGACGGAAGCAAGCTCTATCTGAAAGCCGTCAAGGACAACGAATTGAAGAAAATAGACTCGTGCGACGTCGTTCACGGGCAGTTCTCGTTCAACGGTGTGCTCGATACGGTGCGTATGGTCAATCTCTTTATGGATGACGAAAGTATCATGCCCGTGGTTCTCGAGAAGGGCGAGATACGCATAAAGATAGACAACGCCACCCAGACCGTCAGCGGCACGCCCCTCAACGACAAGCTCTACGAGTTCATAGACAAGCACAACCAGTTGGACAACCGTATGAGCGAGCTGGGCCACAAGCAGAGCCGCATGCTTCTGGACGGCATCGACGAGAACATCATCAACGAGAAGTTGTCCGTCGAGGCCGACGCCATAGCCAAGGAAGAAGACCGGCTGGTGACCGACTTTATCGTCGACAACTTCGACAACGTGCTCGGTCCGGGCGTGTTCATGATGATAACGAGCCGTTTCAGATACCCCATACTCACACCCCAGATAGAGGAGATAATGAGCAAGGCCACGGACAAGTTCAAGAACAACCCGTACGTGAAGGACTACTATCAGACGGCCGCCGAGAACGAGGCGCGCATGCAGGGGCTCGACCCCTCCGACGCCGTCACGCCCGCCACGACACCCTCAGCGCCGGCTTTTGCCGACTCAGCCGCCGTATCGGGCGCGCCGGTAGGGGGCCGGTAATACAGACACACACAACGACATGAAATGAAGACACTTATTGAAAATGCAACATTAGTGAACGAAAACTCTGTGTCCCGCGGCTCGATAGTGATAGAGAACGGACGCATAGCAGAGATAACTGACAACGCAAGACAACCCGGCGCATCTTTTGAAACAGTGATAGATGCGTCGGGCTGTTTCGTTATTCCGGGGGTGATAGACAGTCATGTGCACTTCCGCGAACCCGGACTTACGGAGAAGGCCGACATCGGCAGCGAGAGCCTTGCCGCGGCGGCGGGCGGGGTGACGTCGTATTTCGACATGCCCAACACCGTTCCGCAGACCACAACGGTGGAGGCTCTCGAAGAGAAGTTCCGTCTGGCGGCACGCAAAAGCCACGTCAACTACTCGTTCTTTTTCGGTGCCACCAACGACAACATTCCGCTGCCCGGCACACTCGACCCGCACCGCATACCCGGCATCAAGCTGTTTATGGGCTCGTCGACGGGCAATATGCTCGTCGACAGGCGTGAGGCTTTGGAGCGCCTCTTCGGCAGCGTTGGCATGCCGGTGATGGCCCATTGCGAAGACACGGCCGTCATCAACCGCAACATGGAGCGGATGAGAGCCACGGCCCCTGACTTTCCCGACGTGCGCCTGCATCCGCTTATACGGTCGGCCGAGGCGTGTTACGAGAGTACGGCACTGGCCGTGGGCCTGGCCCGCAAGTACGGCACGCGCCTCCATGTGGCCCACATCACCACGGCACGTGAGCTGGAACTGTTTGAGCCGGGCGACACCCGCATCACCGCCGAGGCCGTGACGGGACATCTGTGGTTTACCGATGCCGACTATGCCACGCTCGGCTCGCTCATAAAGGTGAACCCCGCCATAAAGACGGCGGCCGACCGCGACGCCCTGCGCCGTGCGCTCACCGACGGACGCATATCCACCGTGGCCACCGACCACGCCCCCCATCTGCCCGCCCAGAAGGAGGGCGGCTGCGACAGGGCGGCATCGGGCATGCCCATGATACAGTTCTCGCTGCCCACCATGCTCGAGCTTGTGGACGAAGGTGTGCTCACCATCGGGCGCATGGTCGGGCTGATGTGTCATGCCCCGGCGCGCATCTTCGGCGTGCGCGACCGCGGTTTCCTGCGTCGGGGCTGCTGGGCCGACATCACAATAGTGCGCCCGCACAGCCCTTGGACGGTGACGAAGGACGTGATACTGAGCCGTTGCGGATGGAGCCCCATGGAGGGGCACACCTACAACTGGCGCGTGGAGCGCACCTTGTGCAACGGGCATACTGTATATAATAAAGGTGTGGCCGACCGCGACTATACGGGCATGGCCATCGACTTCAGATGACATGACGATGCCTGCCCACAGTAGAGACAGCCTCCAGCGGCATGAGATGGCGTACGGCATAGGCGAACTGGTGCCTTACATCAACTGGGCCTACTTCTACCACGCATGGCAGCTGAACGACCGCGCGGAGCAGCTCAGGATGAGGGGCGAGGCCGCGGACGTGCTCGACATGCTTGCGGAGCGGGGGTACAGGGCGCATGCCGTTTTCGTTCTGGCCGACGCCAACGCCGACGGCGACGACATACTTATGGGTGGCGTGCGGCTGCCCATGTTGCGCCAGCAGTGTGTTGACGGCGGCGGACCCAGCCTGTGTCTTGCCGACTTTGTGCGTCCGCTGTCGTCGGGGCAGCCCGACCGTGCGGGAGCGTTTGCCACTACGGTGGACATGGGGCTTGAGACCGACTTCGACGGTGACGGCTATATGAAGATGATGGTGCAGCTGCTTGCCGACCGGCTGGCGGAGGCGGCCGCCGAGAGGATGCACGAGCAGGTGAGGACAGAGTTCTGGGGGTATGCCCCCGACGAGCATCTCACCATCGACGAGCTGCACCGCGAGTGTTTCACGGGCATACGTCCGGCCGTGGGCTATCCCTCGCTGCCTGATGCGAGCATCAATTTCCTGCTGTCCGACATGCTCGGCATGGCCGGTGTGGGCATACGGCTCACCGAGAGCGGAGCCATGAAGCCGCACGCCAGTGTCAGCGGGCTGATGATAGCGCATCCGCGGGCGCGTTATTTTGCGGTGGGGCGCATCGGCGAAGACCAGCTTGCCGACTACGCCCGGCGCCGCGGCTTGCCGGTGGAGGTGATGCGGCGTTTTCTGATTTCTAATTTAAAGTTATGATAGCAAGAATACTTTTACCTATATTGTTGGTTATTGCGCTGTCCGACGGATATCTCTGGATGCGCTACATGCGCCGCCGTATGTCTGCGGTCAAAGGGCTTCTGTGGCTTGTGCCGGATTTGCTGATGGCGGTCTTCACCGTTGTCATAGGGCTTAACAGAGACTTTGCGCCGGCCGACAGCACGCTGTTCAACGTCTATCTGTTCTTCCTCGGATTCCTTGTAGTGGCAAAGATGCTCTTCGTCGTCTGCTCTGCCGTGGGGTGGGGGGTGAAGAGCCTGCTGCACCACCGGCGCAACTACGGCAATGCCGTGGGCCTCGTGGTGGTGGCACTGGTGTGGTATGTGCTTCTCTACGGCGTGTCGGTGGGTTTCGCCCGGCTCAATGTGCGGCGTGTGGTATACACCTCGCCCGACCTTCCCGCCGCTTTCGACGGTTACCGGATAGTGCATTTCTCCGATGCGCATGTGGGCACCTATGGCCGCAAACCGTCGCGGCTGCTGGCCCGTGCGGTGGACAGCATCAATGCAGAATATCCCGATATGGTGGTGTTCACCGGCGACTTGCAGAACATGCAGCCCGGCGAGGTATACCCGCACGAGCGTACTCTGGCGCGGCTTCATGCCCGCGACGGGGTATTTTCGGTGATGGGCAACCACGACTATGCCTTGTACATAAACGCCGCCGACAGCGTGAAGGCGGCCAACGAGCGCGCCATGAGGGAAAGTCAGCGGCGCATGGGGTGGACGTTGCTCGACAACGACCACCGCGTGATATGCCGCGGGGCCGACTCGATAGTGGTGGCCGGTATGGAGAACGACGGCGACGGCAGGCATTTTCCGCAGCGGGGAGACATAGGGCGCACGCTGAGGGGCGTGGCCGACGGCAGTTTCGTCGTCATGCTCGAGCATGATCCCACATCGTGGCGGCGCAAGATTCTGCCCGGATCGGGTGCGCAGCTCACGTTGAGCGGACACACGCATGCCATGCAGTTCAGCCTGTTCGGGTGGTCGCCGTCTTCGCTTATATACAGTGAGTGGGGCGGAGTGTTCTGCGAGGGCGGCCGCGCCATCAACGTAAGTACGGGGCTGGGCGGGTTCATACCCTTCCGTTTCGGGGTGCCGGGCGAGATAGTGGTGATAACGCTTAAAAGGAAATAGTGTGGGCATGGCGGAAGCCAAGTAAACAGAAAAAGGGACAATATGAAATATCTATATCGCATTTACCAGATTTGTGTGGCGCTGCCTGTAGCTCTTGTCGCCACAGTTCTTACAGCGCTGACGGTGGCCGTGGGATGCTCGTTGGGTGCGGGCCACTTCTTCGGGTATTACCCCGGGCGGTGGTGGTCGAAGGTGATGACGCGCATATTCCTTCTCACGGTGACGGTAGAGGGGCGCGAGAACATGGAGCCGGGACACTCGTACGTGTTTGTGGCCAACCATCAGGGGGCTTTCGACATCTTCCTTATCTACGGCTATCTGGGCCGCAACTTCAAGTGGATGATGAAGCGCCAGATAGAGAAGATACCCTTCGTGGGGTTCGCCTGCAGGATGTCGCACCAGATATTTGTGGACAAACGTGGGCCGAGCAAGATAAAGGAGACCTACGACAACGCGCGCAACACGCTGAAGAGCGGCATGAGTCTCGTGGTGTTTCCGGAGGGCGCGCGCACGTTTACGGGACATATGGGTGTGTTCAGGAAAGGGGCTTTCATGCTGGCCGACGAATTGCAGCTGCCTGTTGTGCCGCTCACCATCAACGGCTCGTTCAACGTCATGCCGCGCATGCGCGACTGGAAGTGGGTGACATGGCACCCGCTGCGCCTCACCATCCATCAGCCCATCTATCCCGTAGGACGCGGCCAGCAGAACGTGCAGGCCATAATGCGCCAGAGCTACGACTCGGTGATGAGCGCACTCACACCCGAGTATCAGGGATACGTGGAGAATCCGGACCAGTAGATTTAAGTTCATCCGACATTTGGAGTGACATGTTACATACCAAGTATCGGGCTGAAAGCCCAACAAGCTCATAGCCCGGGG
>NZ_URNN01000167.1 GCF_900549175.1 uncultured Prevotella sp.
TATAAAATTATTAATAAAAATATAAGTGAAATGAGAAAGGTTTTTATTTTAATTGTGCTTGCTTTTACCGTAAGTGTTTCCGCCCAGCGTAAAACGCAGATAGTGGAAACCGTAAAGATGCCTGTTGAAGAGAATGGAATGACAATTAAGAGAAAGGTTGCCATCGGACGTTTTACCAATGAGACGCAGTATGCCAAGGGCATTTTCTACGATCGCGATAATGACCCTATGGGTAAACAGGCACTTGACATATTGTCGGCTAAACTTGCAGCATCCGGCAAGTTTTTGTTGTTGGAACGCAGTGATTTGGATGCTCTCCTTGAAGAAAGTAAAAAAGGTGACAATGCGGCAGCGACAATAGGAGCTGATTACATGATTTTGGGTTCAATAACGGAATTCGGGCGTAAGAACACGGGAAAGAACGGAGTTTTCTCTTCTACAAAAACACAAACAGTAGAGGCTGCGGTTTCAATACGCTTGGTGGATGTGTCAACAGGTTTGATTATCTATTCAGATGAGGCTAAAGGTTCGGCGGAACTCACGACAAAGACAACAATGGGAGTTGGAGGGCAAGCCAGCTATGATGCTACTCTGAGTGATAAAGCAATATCCGAGGCAATAGGACAACTTGTAGAGAACATCATAAATAAATGTACGAACAATCCTTGGCGTACTTATTTCTTGTCTTATGATTCTGATGGCGTTTTGATAGCTGGAGGTCAAAGTCAGGGTCTTAAGGAGGGTATGACATTCGATGTGAAGACAAAGGGAAAGAAAGTGAAGGATCCACAAACAGGAGTGATGATACAACTGCCTGGTAAGAAAGTTGGATGTGTTACGGTTATTTCTACGGGAGGAGACACTCCTGAGACGGAGTTTTCATTTGTGGAGGTGGCCGCCAATCCTGCTATAGATACGGCAAATCTGAATAATTATATAATAGAGGAAGCAAAATGAAAAAGTTTTTAATGTTTTTTACCGTTCTTGCATTGCTAATGGCGTGCAAGGCCAATTATCCAGTTGCTCAGGAAAGTGGCAAGGAGGATATGGCTTATTTATTGTTTGTAAGTTCTAAGCAGTATGCCGGTAAGGATGTTCAGGTGTCAGTTGATGGCGGAGCCCCTTTTAATGCGCGTGTTGTAAAATCAAAGAAATCAAACAGGAGGGGAACACAGTATGGTATCAATACAGGCCGTCGTAAAATAAAGGTAACTTTTGAAGGGCAGAGCCTGTATCAGAAAGATATATTCGTATCGACACAAGAAGTAAAACAAATTATATTACCATAAATGAAAAAGTATTTTATAATGGCTGTCTCTGCAGTGATTTTTATGTCATGTGGAAGCACCAAGAGCCTCTATTCATGGTATGATTATGAGGATGTTACTTATCAGTACAGTAAGAAATCTACAGAAGAGTTGCAGGTGAAAGTATTGGAGCAGTACAAGAAAGTTACTGATAAGCAGAAAGGCGTGCGTGGGGTTGTTCCACCGGGACTATATGCAGAATATGGTTATCTGCTGTGTAAAACAGGTAAGAAAGAAGAGGGTTTGTCTTTTTTGAAAAAGGAGACAGAACTTTATCCTGAATCAGAGAAGTATATTTCAAGAATAATTAAACAGTTAGAGAAATGAAAAAGTATATAGCATTAGCCTTTATGGCTGTTATTTTGATGTCTTCATGTACAAAGACCGTGAGTATGGGTGAGCAGTATGCGGCGATGTATGACGAGAAGCCTGTGGCCATAGCAGTTATGCCACCGATAAATCAAACCACTCATGCGGAGGCCAAAGATTACTTTTATACAACTATGTATCTTCCTTTATGTGAGAAAGGATATTATGTTTTCTCTCCATATCTGACAATGGAGATGTTCCAGCAGGAAAGTGCCTATGATGCGGAAAGGTTCCTTGATGCAGACTTGTCAACGTTCCGTAATGTTCTTGGAGCTGATGCGGCTATGTTCACGATAATAAAATCGTGGAAACGTAACAATATAGGAGGTAAATTGACTGTTGATGTTGAATACATTCTCCGATCGACAAAAACAGGGCAGACTCTTTATAATCGTGAGGGCAAGATAAAGGTAGATACAAGTGTGGGCGGCGGAGGCGGCGGACTTTTTGGCTCGCTTGTAAATGTTGTTGCGACAGCAATTAATACAGCAATGACCGATAAGGTTGTCGCAGGAAGAAAGTGTAATGCCTTTGTCTTGATGGATTTACCTGCCGGTAAATATTCTCCTGATTATGGGAAAGACGCAAAGAAGCCAGCCGGAAAGAAGAAAATATCTGCTACGGTGAATTAATGATGACACAAAGGAAACGCCATACCCGTATGGGCAAAAGCATATATGCATACAATGCAAGTTGTTTGTATTTAATGCTTTTGCCTTTTCAGGGCGCTTGCCAAACGCTCTTGCCATACCCGGTGTGCCGCTTCGCTCTGCCCCGGGCTATGTGCTCGCTGCCCCTGCGGGGCGTACCAATAAATTACAGCGGGACGTACCCCTAATTACAGCGGGGCGTACCCCTAATTACTGCGGGGCGAGCCCTTAAATTACGGCATGCTTCATATATACACACACACCAAAAAAACTGTCACACTTTTCAGTTGATTTGATTCCTATTTTGAGTACCCGGCCAAAGGGGTAAGGCTTCTTGAAACAGTTTTTCCCATCTTTCCGCTAATTTTGTCTGCTTAATCCTAATATAGTTAATACAAATTACATGGCAACAATCAGACTAAAGTTTCGTGCATCCTCTTCTGAAGCCAAAGGGGGCACATTGTTTTTTCAAATTATTCACAAACGCGTGGTCAGACAGATCTGCACCGGTTATAAGCTGTATTCCTGCGAATGGGATGCGGAGAGCAAGAAGATAGTTTTCCCTCCCGGTACAAGAGAGGTGCGCCGGCGCTACTTGATATCATTAAAAATGATAGTAAGGGAAGAACAGAAGCGACTGGCGGGCATCGTCTCGCGTCTTGAACATGCCGCCCGCGTTTACACTGCCGATGATGTGGTGTCGGCATACTTTGTGCCGGCAGACGGCCCGTGTTTTGTCTCCTTTGCACGAAATCTTGTCAAGCAGTTGGCGCAGATAGGCAAACGGAGTACCGCCGAGACATACACCACCGCCGTCAATAGCTTTACGAGGTTCATAAACGGCCGCGACATCCCTCTGGCCGACGTCGACTCAGACCTCATGACGGCTTACGAGGCCTACCTCAAATCGGTGGGTGTCTGCCCCAACACCATATCATTCTATATGCGCAATCTCCGGGCTATCTACAACCGTGCCGTAGACAAGGAATTCACCGTGCAGTGCCATCCTTTCAAGCATGTATATACCGGAATAGCCAAGACCGTGAAACGTGCCGTGTCATTGCGTGTCATCCGTTTGATTCGCAATATGGACTTGAGCTCGCATCCGGAAATGGATTTTGCGAGAGATGTCTTCATGTTTTCGTTCTATACGCGTGGCATGTCGTTTGTAGACATGGCGTTTCTGAAGAAAAAGGACTTGCGGAACGGCATCCTGACTTACCGGCGGCATAAAACCAACCAGCAGCTGTTCATAAAATGGGAGAAACCCATGCAGGAACTGGTGGACAGGTATGACACCACCGGCTCGCCCTACCTCCTGCCTATCATCAAATGCAACGGCAAGGATGAAAGGCGGCAGTATAAGAACGAGGTGCACCGGACAAACAACAACCTGAAGAAAATCGGACAACTGTTGGGGTTGACCATACCGTTGACAACCTATGTGGCGCGCCACGGTTGGGCAAGCATTGCCAAAAGCAAGAACATTCCCATTGCCACCATCTGCGAGGCGATGGGTCACGACTCCGAAGCCACCACGCGCATCTATCTCGCTTCATTGGACACATCGGTGGTGGACAAGGCCAACAGTCTTATCCTGAAATCACTGTGACGGAAGGGGATGGCCGTGACAGAAAGAAGATGCTGTGTCAAAATGCAGATGATTGCGCATGCCTTTCGTGCATAAACCGTATTTTGACACAGTATCACGGCAATGTCCGCTTCTGCCAATTTCTGTTCATGAGGCTGTGTGAAAATGGTTGCATGGTGCTTGGTGGAGGCATATTTTCGTATTTGTACATCATCTTTCTGTCATCACAAATGTGTCTTTCTGTCATCAATAAACCGTTTTCTCATTTTTTTTATTTAATTTCGCCGGCATAAAACTGTTTATCAACGCAACAGCCATGGGATTAATGAGACATACGGGAAACATGACGTGGAGCAACCTGCTCACAAGGGCCGCCATAATAATAGGTACGGTGGCTGTGATAATATGGGCTATACCGAGCGAACGCCGCAGCTATCTGAGGATTGACGAGGGAAAGCCGTGGCGGTACAGTGACCTGACGGCTCCGTTCGACTTCCCCATATACAAGTCGGAACAGACGATAAAGAAGGAGCGTGACAGCCTGATGAGGCAGTATGAACCCTATTACAGTTACAATGCCGAGGAAGAGGGGCGGCAGGTGAGACGGTTTGTATCTGCCTTCTCCGACGGCATACCCGGGCTGTCCGACGACTATATCAGCATCATTGCCAACCGCCTGCGCCGGGCATATCGTCGCGGTATCATGAACTCATCCGACTACGACAGGCTGAAAGCTGACACGTTGCAGACGGTGCAGGTGGTCAACGGCAAGAACGCCATGAGCGTGCAGATAACTTCTTTGTGTTCGGCAAAGGAGGCGTACGAACAGCTCTTCTCAGACGAACTGCTTGAGCAGCACCGGCAGGTGCTCCAAAGGTGCAACCTCAACGACTACATCACTCCCAACCTCATCTATGACAAGGAGCGCAGCGATGCCAGTCTCAACGACATTGTAAACAGCATACCGCTGGCAAGCGGTGTGGTGCAGCGCGGACAGAAGATAATAGGGCGTGGTGACATAGTTGACGAAAACGCCGCCCGGGTGCTTGAGTCGTTCCGTATCGAGACGGAGCGCCGCAGCCACAACACCACGCAGATAGGTCTCACGCTGATAGGCGAGACGGTGTATGTGGCACTGTTCATCATCTGTTTCACCATCTATCTGAGCATGTTCCGCCGCGACTATTTCGAGAAGCCGCGAAGCATAGCCATGCTCTATTCGCTCATTATCATCTTCGCCCTGCTCACGTCGTTGCTCGTGCGCAACACCATAGGCCATGTCTACATACTGCCTTACGCCATAGTGGCCATAGTCATACGTGTGTTTATGGACTCGCGCACGGCCTTCATCGCCCATCTGACGATGATATTGATTTGTGCATGTATGTTGCAGAGTCCTTTCGAATTTATCGTGGTGCAGTCTGTGGCCGGTCTTGCCGCCATCTATTCGCTGCGCGAACTGCAATACCGCTCGCAACTGTTCAAGACGGCGGTGATGGTGACGCTGGTGAGCATGGCCATGAACGCAGCCTTCGACCTCATACACATATCGACGCTTGCCGAGTTTGACATGAGCACATACAACTATATGATTATCAACGGTATGCTTCTGCTCTTCGCCTATCCGCTGCTTTATGTGGTCGAAAAGGCTTTCGGCTTCATCTCCGACATCACGCTCATAGAGTTGTCGAACACCAACAACACGCTGCTCAGGCGCATGAGCGAGGAGGCTCCCGGCACATTCCAGCACTCCATACAGGTGAGCAATCTGGCTGCGGCCGTGGCCAACAAGATTGGTGCGAGCAGCCAGTTGGTGCGTACCGGCGCGTTGTATCACGACATAGGCAAGATGATTTCGCCGATATACTTCACCGAAAACCAGTCGGGCGTGAACCCGCATGCCGGCTTGTCGTATATAGACAGTGCGCAGCTGATAATAAGCCATGTGACAGAAGGACTGAAGCTGGCGGAGAAGAACAACCTGCCGACGGTGATAAAAGACTTCATAAGCACCCACCACGGTCAGGGCAAGGCGAAATATTTTTATGTGAAATACAAGAACGAACATCCTGATGAACCGGTTGATGACCTGCTGTTCACCTATCCCGGCCCCAACCCGTTCACTCTCGAACAGGCCATACTGATGATGGCCGACACTGTGGAGGCGGCATCGCGGTCGTTGCCCGACTATACGGAGAAGTCGATACGCGACCTCGTAAACCGTCTTGTCGACGGTCAGTTGGCCGACGGCTATTTCCGCGACTGCCCCATCACCTTCCGCGACATCGCTTATGCCAAGACGGTGATGATAGACAAGCTGAAGACGATTTATCATACGAGGGTGAGTTATCCGAAGGAGAAGAATTAGAGGAGCGG
>NZ_URNN01000168.1 GCF_900549175.1 uncultured Prevotella sp.
TCATTCACTCATCACTCTGCACTTGAAAAACTCTGCACTTGAAAAACTCTGCACTCTGAGCTAAATCTTCCTTATAAGCGTCAGTCCGTCGCGCAGCGGCAGTATGACGCGCTCCACGCGTTCGTCGCCGGCCACATGGTCGTTGAAGCGGCGTATGCCGCGTGTCTGCGGGTCGCGGTCGTAGGCAGGGTCGGTCACGTGGCCGTCCCACAGCGTGTTGTCGGCAAGTATGAACCCGCCGGGGCGCAACACCCCGAGAGCCATCTCGTAAGTCTCCACATAGGTGCGCTTGTCGCCGTCGATGAAAGCCATGTCGAACGTCACGCCGAGTTTCGGGGCCAGCTCAATGGCGTCGCCGATAATGAACTCTATTCTGTCGGCCACGGCCGAGCCCTCTATCCACGGGCGGGTGAAGTCTTCCTGCTCGTCGTTTATCTCGAAGGTGTAGAGGCGGCCGCCCGGCTCCAGCCCCTCGGCCATGCAGATGGCACTGTAGCCCGAGAATGTGCCCACCTCAAGTATGTTCTGCGGGCGTATCATCCTTACGAGCATCTTCAGCAGCCGGCCCTGCAGGTGGCCGCTGGCCATGCGCCCGTGCAGCAAGTGCACGTTGGTGGCGCGGTAGAGGCGGTAGAGATAGTCACCCTCGGGGTCTGTATGCGAGAGGATGTAGGGATACAACATCATGTCTGCCATCATACAATCTCAATCTTTATGTCCTTTCAGCGCCTCCACGGCCAGACGGTAACTGTCAAGCCCGAATCCGCAAATCACGCCCATGCAGGCGCAGCTTATCATCGAGCGGTGGCGGAACTCCTCGCGGCGGTGCACGTTGGAGATGTGCACCTCTATCACCGGAACCTGCAGCGACCGTATGCAGTCCTGCAGGGCTATGCTCGTATGTGTGTACGCCCCGGCGTTGAGCACGATGCCGTCGCATCCGTCGGCTCCGCCGAATCCCACCCGCTGCATCCTGTCTATCAGCTCACCCTCTATGTTGCTCTGATAGTAGTCTATATCCACATCGGGGTACTTCGCCCGCAGTTCCTCCAGGTACGTCTCGAACGAACTGCTGCCGTAAATGCCCGGCTCGCGGCGGCCGAGCATGTTGAGATTGGGACCGTTGATGATTTGTATTCTCATAATGTCTTAATGAATTATTTTTTCGTATATTTGCACTTCCGGAAGGCGGCGCGCCGTGACATGCACAGTTACGCCCCGCCGTTATGAATGGCAAAAATAGCAAAACTTGGTGACATGGACAAGAAAAACGATACGAATGTGGTGAACAGATACATGCGTTATCTCAAACTGGAGCGCAACTATTCGCCCAACACGCTCGACGCCTACTGGCACGACCTGCAGAAACTGCTCGGCTATCTCGATGCGGAACATATAGATGTGACCGACGTCAGACTGGAGGATTTGCAGACGTTCGCGGCCACACTGCACGACATCGGTGTGGGCCCCACGTCGCAGTGCCGCATACTCAGCGGCGTACGTTCGTTCTTCCGCTATCTGATGCTCGACGGCTACCGCCCCGACGATCCCACCGAACTGCTTGAGTCGCCCCAGACGGGCAGCCACCTGCCCGAAGTGCTGTCGGTGGAGGAGGTGGACATGCTCGAAGAGTCTGTCGACCTCTCCAAATGGGAGGGGCACCGCAACCGCGCCATCATCGAGGTGCTCTTCTCGTGCGGACTGCGCGTGAGCGAACTCGTGGGGCTGCGGCTGTCCGACCTGTACACCGACGAACAGTACATCCGCGTGAGGGGCAAGGGGTCGAAGGAGCGTCTCGTACCCATATCGCCGCGCGCCATCCGCGAGCTCGGCTTCTGGTTTGCCGACCGCAACCACATGGACATTAAGCCGGGCGAGGAGGATTACGTGTTCCTCAACCGCCGGGGTGCCCACCTCACCCGCACCATGATTCTCATCATGATAAAACGGCAGGCCGCCGAGGCGGGCATCGCCAAGACCATCAGCCCGCACACGCTGCGCCACTCGTTCGCCACGGCACTGCTCGAGGGTGGCGCCGACCTGCGCATGATTCAGGAGATGCTGGGCCACGAAAACATAGGCACCACCGAGATTTACACGCATGTGGAGACGTCGACGCTGCGGCGGGAGATACTCGAGCATCATCCGAGAAACAAGATGACCTCCAAGGATGAGTAAAGCACTGCAGTGACATAAGGACTGGCTCTTTTCGACATAAAGACGGTTATTTAGCCACATAATTGAACTTATCGTACAAATATTTATGGAAGAGCCGTGCTGAATATTACAGAAAAAACAGGGTAAAATCTCTTTATCCGGATTTTTTAATTAACTTTGCCACCAGAGCAGTCACGCATAGCTATATCCCCATTAAGGATTGCATTCGATAGTATGTCAGTTAAAGAACCGTACTTCAATGAAGTACCATCCTCTATATGGAGAGCATAGTCATGATAGAAATTACATTGAATGAATTTCAAATCACGAACGAAAAATCTTGATTGATATGAAGAAGCAAACAAAACTCGGCATACAATGGTTTTACACCCTTCTTGAGCGGGGAGAGTGTGATATTATGAACTTCAAGGAACAATTGGAGGACAAAACGACATTCGGAAGATCATTGAAGAACTTTGCCCCTAAATACGATGAGACAGCAAGGGATGTGGTTGCTTTTGCCAATAACAAAGGAGGATTCCTTTTCATTGGTATAGAGTAGATGGTACCAAAGAAATCAACAAGGACTTCGTGTATAACAATGAGAAGGTATTCGACCTAATCCACCAAATTCAAGATCGTACCGAACCCACTATAACACTGATTCCGCATAAAATCTTCTCAACCCAACATTAAAAAAGCTATTTTGAGCATTTAGTGTGGACTTCTGAAATTCAATACATTAAACAAAAGAGCCGACTAACGTACCACCAGACTATAAAACTCATGAAGGAACAATTCACGTTCTATTATGCCATTCTTATTATATTACCATAGAATTATTTTTATTGATTATCAGTTAAATCTATCCGCGTTTATTATCTAAATCAATTATTATTAGTAATTTTGCAACAAAACTTAAATGGCACTACTCTGTAATGGTTGGAATAGGAATCAATTCAGAATGAAGCAAGAACATGAACTAAAATCGCTTTTGACAGAGCAACAGTTTGAAGCCTCGGATAACAGGGAACTATTACTCGCTCAAGCAAGAGCGTGTGCGAACGGTTATGCACTTGCAACAGAAGGCGTAGCGGTTGTATCAGATTTTCAAAACAACGAATGCCATATTTATTCCGGGACATTCGGTCAAACTATAATGAATCTTCCAGAATATATGGTAGACCGTAGTTCTGCTTTTGAGGACATCGTATTCAGTCATGCAAAAGAAGAAGAACTTATTGAACGTCATGTACTGGAACTTCGTTTCTTCAACTTTATAAAAGAACTTTCAATAAAAGAAAAGACAAATTTTTCAGCTTCATGTATCCTCAGTTTTTACCGGGCCGGAGACAATGAAAAAATCAAAATACTCCATACAACGAGATATTTCAGCTGTAGTGCCAACGGAAGTGTTTTACTCGGTCTATGCACTTACATCCCGTATCCTATTTCCCATAACCGACAAGATGGACTCATTGTCAATCTATTGACCGGGGAAACGGTTGGACGAGACATATACGAAGAGAGTGACCGTAAAATCCTTAGCCGCCGACAACTTGAAATACTGTCTTTGATAGCCAAAGGAGTGCCAAGCAAACAAATTGCCGACAACTTAAACATATCCATTTATACGGTTAATCGCCATCGTCAGGATATTTTGGCGACATTAAAAGTCGCCAATACCGCAGCCGCAGTAGAAATTGCATTAAGAATGAATCTTATTTAATGTGCATGCCTGCTTCATGATTGGTTATAAATCAGTGTTGCACCGGATATTATTGGTTCTTAATTTTGCATTCATATAACAAAAACGAAATGTCTGTATGAACGAATCAACTGGTATATTAGAAATTGAAGCAGGTATAACGGTGATACACAATGGATTTGAACGTATTTTTAGTTCCGTTCCAATTCACTTTGGCAAAGGCGTTTCTCTTGCAAACGGAGCTTATATTTATTGCGCTGGAGAAGGTGATGACATCTATATAGGCGATTATAGTACTATAGGTGGGGAACTTGTTCTGTCCCCGGGAACAAGAATTGGCACTCATTGTTCTTTTGGTACTGGAACTATAATTGTTGCAGGTGGTTTTTGTATCGGAAATGGATGTGTCATGTCGCATGGATGTACTATAACTCAGGATGTTCCTGACAATTCGTTGGTTATCGGCCGTAGAGGGTTCATATTCAATAAATAAAATCGGTATCTATATTTAACTGATGCAGAAATTGGTTAGAAATCAGTATTGTGCACGTCTTATATTCTATCTAATTTTGCAACCGCAAATAAATCACAAGGAAGTTGCAATTTAATAAAAATCAAATCAATATCACAATGAAAAAATTGGTATTTATCGCAATCATTGCAAGTCTTGCTATGACTGGATGCACCCAGAAAGAGTCAGAGAAAAAAGAAGGAAGTTCTGACAAGAAAGTTACAACGGAAAACGTTAAACTCGCTACATGCAATATCAATGTAGGAGGAATCCGTTTTACAAAATCTAAAAATGGCGGGGAGAATGGTATCGCACTTTTGGGCGATACTCTCAAGTTTGTGGCCGATTCCCAAACTGATTATTTCCGTTCCCCGGATGGAAGTGTTGTCAATAGCTCTGCGGTCATTTTTACAGAAGTTGACAACACTAAGCCTTTCACTTTTACGGCTAAAGTACAGCCGGACTTCACCGAAACCGGAACGTATTCGGCTGGTGTGTTATACGCATACGAGAACGATACGCATTGTCAAAAACTGTGTTTCGAACAGGATGAATACGGTGATCATCGTGTGGTGTCGGTTCGCACGATAGACACCTCCGATGACAATAATCATCAGGCGATTATCGGTCCGTATGTTTATATGAGATTATCATCCGATGGCACCACTTTAGGCAGTTATTTTTCGGAAGATGGGAATATATGGCACATGGCTCGTCTCTACAAGAATGATTTCCCGGAAAAACTGCTCCTTGGTCTGAGTTCCCAAAGTCCTAAAGACGATGCACACACCTGCTATTTTACGGAAGTGTCGCTTAAGCAAGAGGCTGTTGCCAATTTTCGCATAGGTAAGCTCGACGGGGAATAAACACCATACCTCAGCACTATTATCAGATTTTAACAAACATATTAAACATTTCAACAAATGAAGAGAAATCAATTTTTCATAGCATTGTCGCTGCTTGCATGCACTCTGCTGTCATGTCAAAATGAGAAAAAACAACAATCGTCAATAGCAAATAAATCGAATATGGAAAAAAATGACACAATCTTAAAGCCATTTGTGGCGGAAAACTTGTTTTGGATTCGTGAACCCAAACAATATACAATCACGGACTCTTTGATTACAATCGTTTCAGAACCTCACACCGACCTGTGGCAGCGCACCTATTATGGGTTCAGCAACGACAATGCTCCGGTGCTGCAAATGAAAACCTCCGACAAGTTCTTTTCTTTCACTGTAAAGACATCGTTCAACAGTTCCGCCCTGTTCGACCAGTGCGGAATCGCAATCTATCTTGACAGTGACAACTGGATGAAGGCGTCAATTGAATACGAGAACGAGGAATACCAGAGATTGGGCAGTGTGGTGACAAACAACGGATATTCCGATTGGGCCACGCATGACATCCCCTCTTCCATAAAGGAAATGTGGTATCGTCTTAGCCGTCGGGGAAGCGACTATTATATAGAGACAAGCCCTGACGGTATCGCTTTCCACCAAATGCGTACATTCCATTTGGATAAGGGCGATGGGGAGATTTCGTTCGGAATATATGCGGCAAGTCCGGTTGAACATTCATTCACCGCACAATTCTCAGAAATGGAAGTCGGAGAATGCAAATGGCAGCCATGGTCTGCGGAAGATACAGGGTTCAAACAGACCGTAAACAAGTAAACTGTAATCCAAAGAAAATTAAGGCCATAATGTCCAAATAGAAAGATTTACCCCTGTTACGGATAACTGTTGCGGGGGTAAATTCCTCAAAAGGGAATTTTTATATTCATTCTCAATATGATGTTGCAATATGCCTTTTTAATTTGTTTAAGATGAATAATCTTCATAACCAACATAAACATTTGCTTGTTTCCAATCGTGTTGCCTTTATGATAATA
>NZ_URNN01000169.1 GCF_900549175.1 uncultured Prevotella sp.
TTTGACCGCTTGCAAGGCAAGAACTCCTTAGCGACCGCAGGGAGCGATAACTCCTTTAACACCTATAACTCCTTAAAAAAGCGATAACTCCTTTAACTCCTATAACTCCTTAAAAAAATCAAAACGAATAATTCAACCCCAACGAACAATACTCCTTAAACTGCCAGTAGTTCCAGTCATCATCACGTTTTCTGGAATCGTCGAGACGCGGATAAATAAATATGTTGGTGCTTATGTATTTGCTCACATTCATCGTGATGGTGTTCTCCCACTCCACCAAAGCCCGCTTGTAGGTGGTATAACCGTACAGGCGCGTCTGCCACCGTATCTGGTCTGTTATCTTCCATGTCAGGGATGTTGTAAGCTGCGAACCGAAATCCTCAAGGGTGTGATGGTCGCCACGTACGCCGTTACTCTTTGCCAAACCCTTGCGGTCTACATAACGGAAGTTGAACGAAAGGAACGAAAGGTTGACACTGCCCGTAAGACGCTTGTTGAGTGCCTCCACAGAATAGTCCATACCGAGACCGAGGTTGAGGTTGAACGGAGACATGAAATCCGAATACACCTTCTTGTCGTTACTCTTCAAACCCGTTGTAAACTGCGTGTAGGCAAGCAGCTGCAACGTATAATACCATCTCTTGGTGGCCTGAAGGCCGAGTTTTCCGGTGTAACGTATCATGTCGTTATTGGTCTTGAACTTATGCAGCGTGTCCGACTTTGATGTCTGGAATCCGATTTTCATCTCAAGCCGGTTCTCAAACTTCAGACGTTTCTTGTTGTTGTAGTTGGCCGTAAGCGTCAAGCCCGCCACCATCGAGTAGTTGCTCTCACCGCCCTTGTGCCAGTTCTCGGAAATATAGTTCTGCATGAACTGCATGTTGCCGTCGCCGCCAAAAGTCCAGAAATTAGGGCGTTTCACCATAACTTCAACCGGCTCGTAAACAGGATCGTCAGGCACAGCATCAACCTTTTCCGTCAACTCGATGTTGTGATGCACCGGTGCCTTGATGTCATTGCGTATCGTACCCACCTTCTTCAGTCGGCTTTCGGTGTTAGTGACCAAATCGGGCCTGCCAAGATACACTCTCAGCAATGCCGCATCGACAGCATTGGTAACCATGTCACCGACAGCCCCCGGAGCGTAAGACAAGGCACGGCCGGACGCAGAATGATAGAATGTAAGCGGGGCAAAGAGCCTGTAATGGCGGCCGTCGGGAACGACCTGGCCATAGTATGTCTCCATCTCCGCAATAGAGTCGAGACGTTCGCGGCAGGCCATGAGCGAATCTACATACGCCCTCACTATCTGCGCCGTGTCGGCCGCCACCGGACGTGTCATCCCGAACTGGGCGTGGCGGCGTGCCCCGGCAAGCAGCGCCACATGCAAAAGGGCCGCCAGAATGTATATTTTTCTGAAATTCATTTCCTGAGATCTTATTGTATTACAAAAACAATGCCGACAGGCACAATACAGATTAAATCTGCATATTGCCGAGTGCCGCTTGCATTGTGCAAAGATAACAATTTTTATTCAATATTAATCATGCCGTACCTTTCAATATCAATTCTTTACCCAATCTTTGCGGGATTCAACTTTTTTTAGTAATTTTGCGCCTTGTATATAAATAAGGTGTTAGGAATACATTTGTTGATTTTACAAAAACAGCAATCAATAATTTATAAAAACAGCAATCAAAACAAGAGAGATGAATAAGAACAACATTATCGGTTTCATACTGATACTCGCCGTGCTCGGCATTTTCAGTTGGTACAACCAGCCTTCGCCTGAACAGATTGAGGCACAGCGAAAACAGGACTCGATAGCCAACGTACTGAAAAACAAGGCCGACGAGGACAGGGAAATTGCAGAGATAACAAAAAAGGCACAGGCTCTGGCCGCCGCACAGAGTGACTCCACCTCACTGTTCTACCCGTCGATGAACGGCAAGAACGAGCAGGTGGTACTGAAAAACGACAAGGTGGAGCTTACGCTCGACACCAAGGGCGGCGTGATAAGAAAAGCCATTATACGCAACTTCAACGACCGCAACGGGGCCGCCGACGTCACACTGTTTGACGGCAAAGACCAGAATCTGAACTTCATGCTTGCCGGCAAAAGTACAAACATCATAACATCCGACCTTTACTTTACACCATCCGCCCAAACAGACTCCACCGTAACGATGACGGCAAAAGCCCTGAACGGCGGTGCCCTCGTACTGGACTACAAACTGGGCCGCGACTATCTGTTGCACATGTCGTTCCGCGCCGAGGGTCTGGCCGGTGTTTTCGCGCCCAACTACCGCGAAATGGACATCGAGTGGACCGAGAACTGCCGCCAGCAGGAGAAGGGATTCACATTCGAGAACCGCTATGCCACACTCACATACAAGGAAAAAGACGGAGGTACGGACAATCTGAGCGAGACATCGGAAGAGACGGACGAAAAGATAGAGGAGGCTCTCGACTGGGTGGCTTTCAAAAATCAGTTCTTCAGCGCCGTACTGATATCGAAAGACGATTTCGCATCAAACGCCCTCATGACAAGCATACCACAGGAAAAGGGTTCGGGATACCTGAAGCACTACGAGGCAAAGATGAAGACGGCTTTCGACCCGACTGGTGCCAAGCCCACGGAGTTTGAAATGTTCATAGGCCCCAACGACTTCCGCCTGCTCAGCGACATTGAAGACCAGAGCGCTTTCGGCAAAGACCTCGAACTGCAACAGCTCGTATATCTGGGTTGGCCGCTGTTCCGCATCATCAACCGCTGGTTCACACTCTACGTGTTCGACTGGCTTACCGGCCTTGGACTCAACATGGGTATCGTGCTCATTCTCATAACACTGCTGCTCAAGGTAATCACCTTCCCCATGGTTAAGAAGAGCTACATGAGCTCGGCCAAGATGCGCGTGCTGCGCCCGAAACTCGAGGAGGCCACAAAACAGTACAACAAGCCCGAAGACCAGATGCAGAAGCAGCAGGCCATGATGGCGCTCTACTCGAAATATGGCGTAAGCCCGCTCAGCGGCTGTCTGCCCATGCTGATACAGATGCCCATCTGGATTGCCATGTTCAACTTTGTGCCCAACGCCATACAGTTGCGCGGCGAGAGCTTCCTGTGGATAAGCGATCTGTCGACATACGACCCGATATGGGAGTGGAACACCAACATTTGGCTCATAGGCGACCACCTGAGCCTCACGTGTATACTCTTCTGCGTGGCCAACATACTGTATTCGATAATGAGCATGCGCCAGCAGCGCGACCAGATGGTGGGCCAGCAGGCCGAACAGATGAAGATGATGCAGTGGATGATGTACCTCATGCCGGTGATGTTCTTCTTCATGTTCAACGACTACTCCGCCGGACTCAACTTCTACTACTTCATATCGCTCTTCTTCAGCGCCGCCATCATGTGGACGCTCCGCAAGACAACCAACGACGAGAAACTGCTCGCTATACTGGAGGCACGCTACAAGGAGAACGAAAAGAATCCGAAGAAGGCAAGCGGACTTGCCGCACGGCTTGAAGCCATGCAGAAGCAGGCTGCCGAAATACAGAGACAGCAACGCGAAATGCAGAACCGGCGGAAACAATAACGGGCTGCCAACAGAAATGACCCGGCAACAAATGAGACTTTCGGTATAAGACACAGAGACGCAAAAACGCAAGGAATATCTTTACAACGAGCTACGGCAAACGAAGAGAATATCCTTTGCGCCTTTGCGTCTCTGCGTTTCTCAAACAAACAAAATATCACTAACAGATGAAAACATATCAAATAATCGTTGCCGCCGTGATAGCGCTGTTCGCACACACCGGCAGCACCAAAGCACAGAACACAGTGAACATCGGTAAAAGCAACATCACACTAAGCAGCAGGCTGATGACCCCAGAAGCGATGTGGGCCATGGGCCGCATCGCATCGGCTGAAGCATCGGCCGACGGAAAGAAGATTGTCTACCAAGTGGGTTACTACAGCGTGAAGGAGAACAAAAGCCGGCAGGTGATTTGCATAACCGACGCCGACGGAAAGACCAACCGACAGCTGTCCACAGCTGCCGCAAGCGAGACAGACCCAACATGGGTGAACGGACGCATAGCCTTCATCACTGGAGGAGAGATATGGTCGATGGAACAAGACGGCAGCAACCGCCGGCAGCTCAGCAAGACGGACGGAAGCGTGGAGGGATTCAAGTTCTCACCCGACGGAAAGAAGGTGATAATAATAAAGTCGTTGCCCTTCAACGATATCATACAGAAGAACCCCGACGACCTGCCTCTGGCAACCGGCCGCCGCATAACCGACCTTATGTACCGCCACTGGGACCACTACGTCGAGACAATACAGCACCCCTTTGTGGCCGATGTAAACGAGGACGGAACTATCGGCAGCACGATGACCGACATACTGGATGGCGAGCCTTACGAGTGTCCGATGGAGCCGTTCGGAGGCATCGAGCAACTGGCATGGAGCCCATCGTCGAAGACTGTTGCCTATACGTGCCGCAAGAAGACCGGACGAGACTATGCCATCTCCACCGACTCCGACATCTATCTGTATGATGTCAACACCAAGAAAACGGTGAACATCTGCAAGGAAGAAGGCTACAAACCCGTGCCCGTATCTGCCACACACACCATGAAGGACCAAAAGGTGAACAGCGTGGAGAATCTGAAGAACAACCCGGGCTACGACACCAATCCGCAGTTCTCGCCCGACGGCAAGTATGTGGCATGGCAGAGCATGGCACGCGACGGATATGAGGCCGACCGCAACCGCCTCTGCATATACACACTGGAGACCGGCGAAAAGAACTACGTGACGGAGTCGTTCGACTCTAACGTGGACGCCTTCTGCTGGAGCGCCGACTCTAAGACGCTCTCGTTCATAGGTGTATGGCACGGATGTGTGAACGTTTATCAGACCAACCTGAAAGGCGAGGTGAAACAGATAACCAACGACTGGGCCGACTACCTGTCCATCGCGCCGGCCAACGACGGCAACAAGCTGATAGCCATGCGCCAAAGTCTCTCCGCCCCCACCGATATATATCTGATAAATCCCGGCAAAGAGGTGAAGAAAACAAAGGTGGAACAGGTTACAGCCGAAAACAAGCACATACTCGACCAGCTGACGTTCGGCAAGGTTCAGCAGCGGTGGGTGAAAACCACCGACGGCAAAGACATGCTCTGCTGGATAGTGTTGCCGGCCGACTTCGACCCGAACAAGAAGTACCCCACCCTGCTCTTCTGCGAGGGCGGACCTCAAAGTCCCGTAAGCCAGTTCTGGAGTTACAGGTGGAACTTCCAGATAATGGCGGCCAACGGTTATGTCATCGTGGCCCCCAACCGCCACGGTCTGCCCGGCTTCGGCTCTGAATGGAACGAAGAGGTGAGCGGCGACTGGACCGGACAATGCATGAACGACTATCTCTCGGCCATCGACGATGCAGCTGCCAACCTGCCTTTCGTCGACCGCGACCGCATCGGTGCCGTGGGTGCGAGCTTCGGAGGATTCAGCGTCTATTATCTGGCCGGCCATCACGACAAGCGCTTCAAGTGCTTCATAGCCCACGACGGCGCTTTCAATCTCGAGTCGATGTACACCGACACGGAAGAGGCGTGGTTCAGCAACTGGGAGTACGAGGATGCCTACTGGGAACAGAACGCTACGGCAAACGCCCGCAAGACATACGACAATTCTCCGCATAAGTTTGTTGACAAGTGGGACACGCCGATACTCTGCATACACGGCGAAAAAGACTACCGCATCAATGCTAACCAGGGATTCGGAGCCTTCAACGCCGCACGCATGCGCGGCATACCCGCCGAACTACTCATCTTCCCCGACGAGAACCACTGGGTGCTCAAGCCACAGAACGGTATTCTCTGGCAGCGCACGTTCTTCGGATGGCTCGACAGGTGGCTGAAATAATTATTATTTTTTATTTATTATTTATTACTTGGTTGCCTATGCATGGGGCGGGAATATTGCTGAACGAGAAGGCCATGGCTTTTGCTATAAGGATTGTAAACCTATACAAATGGTTGTGCTCTGACAAAAAAGAGTTTGTTCTCAGCAAACAACTTTTACGTTCAGGAACAAGCATCGGTGCAAATATTGCCGAATCAAGATCGGCCA
>NZ_URNN01000170.1 GCF_900549175.1 uncultured Prevotella sp.
GGTCAGAGCTAGAAGCCAGGCGAAGAGGTGAACGGTGTGATGGAGGGCCGGTTTCAGGATACTGGTTTCTTCCTCACAGTGGCAGTCGGAACAGATCTGATCCATATTCCGTCCCTGGCGCTGTTTGAAGAAGATCAGATCCACGAGATAACCGGCGATGATACCGATGATGACCTTCGTGACCATGAGCTTCAGGATATCGCTTCCCCGGCTGGAATCGGCCAGCAGAAGAATGATGGCCTCGTCCGAGGTGGAGAGATAGACGGAAAGAAGGGTTCCGAGTGTGATCAGACCTCCGGCGTAGAGGTTGGAGGCGATGACGGAAAAACCGCACTGTGGGATACAGCCGAGAATGGACCCGGCCAGAGGGCCGCCCCATTTGGATTTTTTCAGGATCGTGTCCATATGTTTTCCATAATGTTTTTCTGCGGCTTCCATCAGAAGGAAAGCGCCGAAAAGGAAGGGCAGGGTTTTCAGAGAATCAAGAACTGCGTCGAGTAAAACGTCTAGCATGCAGATCATCCTTTCTGTTAAAGCTGTCATTTTTAGCATCGCTCCCTATTGTAATGGAATTCTTATTGAAATGCAAAGACTTTGCGTCATAGCGTCTTTGCGTTAAAATAAAAACCTCCGTGTCTCTGCAATTCTAAAAAAAAACGATAATGGCGGCGCTTGTCTGTAAAATTGTGTATATTTGCACATACATAAATATTATGGCAGATATATGAAATACAGGTATCTATTACTTTCAGCCGGCCTGTGCCTCTGCACCCATACCGACATCAGTGCTGCCGGCTACGTGAAGAAAGGCAACGCCGTGACCGTCAGCGTCAGCTCACCCGGTGAGGGTGGGGCGCGGATGGTGCGGCTGCAAGTGATGGGCGACAGGATAATACGTGTTGAGGCCACGCCCGAAGAGACCTTTGCCGAGAAGCAGAGTCTCATCATTGTGCCTCAGAAGGCGAAAGCCCGGTTCTCCGTAAGCGAGAATGACGGTTTCGTCACCGTGAGCACGGCCGGCGTGAGTGCCAGGGTGAGCACCGTGACGGGACGCATAGAGTTCCGCGACGCTGACGGACAGCTGTTGCTCGGCGAGACGGAGAAAGGCGGCAAGACATTCCGCCCGTTCACCGTGCCGGAGCGCGAGATAGGTCCCGGTACGCTTACGGATGACGCCCGCCACGGCTGGACATGGCACACGCAGTTTGATTCGCCCGATGACGAGGCCTTCTACGGACTCGGGCAGCATCAGGCCGAAGAACTGAACATGAAAGGCAAGAACGAAGAACTGTTTCAGTACAACACGAAGGTGAGCGTGCCGATGGTGCTCAGCAACCGCGGATACGGCCTGCTGTGGGACTCTTACAGTTATTGCCGCTTCGGCAATCCCGACGAGTACCGCCAGCTGCAGCGCATATTCCGGCTTTATGACCGCGACGGGCGTCCCGGCTCGCTCACCGGAACCTACACCGACAAGAACGGACGGGTGATAGTGCGCAACGAAGACTCCATCTACTTCGAGCACGCCGTGCCCGAGGTCAACCCGCTTCACCGGCAGGACCTCGGCATCTACGCCCTGCCCAAAGACTTCAATCTCGACGGTGCCCACGTAACATACGAGGGCTATATCGAGGCACCCGAAGACTGCAACTATCACTTCCTGCTCTACTACGCCGGCTACATGACCGTCTATGTGGACAACCATGAGGCGGTGGCCGAGCGCTGGCGCACGGCGTGGAACCCCAACGCATGGAAGTTCACGTGTCCGCTGAAGGCCGGACGCCGCGTGCCCATCCGCATAGAGTGGCGCCCGGACGGCGGTGTGAGCTACTGCGGACTGCGCGTGGCCACGCCCCGCACGGCTGAGGAACAGGGCCGCCTGAGCATCTGGAGCGAGATGAGCCGCTACATGGACTACTATTTCATTGCCGGAGAGCGCATGGACGACATCATAGCGGGCTACCGCACGCTGACCGGCAAGGCTCCCGTATATCCCAAGTGGACGCTGGGCTACTGGCAGAGCCGCGAGCGCTACAAGTCGTCGGCCGACATCGAAGAGACGATGGAGGAGTTCCGCCGCCGCCACATTCCCGTGGACAACATCGTTCAGGACTGGAACTACTGGAAGCTCGACTCGTGGGGCGACCACACGTTTGAGGCCGCGCGCTATCCCAATCCGCAGGCCATGCTCGACAGCGTACACGCCATGAACGGGCGGTTTATGATAAGCGTGTGGCCGAAGTTCTACGACACCGTCGACAACTACAAGGAGATTGACGCAAAGGGATGGATGTATCATCAGGCCGTCAAGGATGACATTCACGACTGGCTCGGCTTCCGCGGTTCGTTTTACGATGCCTACGATGCCGGTGCGCGCAGGATGTTCTGGCGTCAGATGGACGAGAACCTGTATTCTAAGTATAAGTACGGCATTGACGCCTGGTGGATGGACGCGTCAGAACCCAACGTGCGCGACTGCACGCCGATGTGGTACCGCAAGGCTCTCTGCGGCCCGACGGCCCTCGGCTCGTCCACGGAGTATTTCAACGCCTACAGCATCGTCAACGCCGACGCCATCTACAACGGACAGCGTTCTGTCCAGCCCAACCGCCGCATCTTCCTGCTCACCCGAAGCGGATTTGCCGGCGAGCAGCGTTACAGCACGGCAACGTGGAGCGGCGACATCGGCACGCGGTGGGAGGACATGCGCTCGCAGATGACTGCCGGACTCAACTACTCCATCTCCGGACTACCCTTCTGGGGCATGGACCAGGGCGGTTTCTCGGTTGAGAACCGCTATGTGGCCGCACAGAAGATATTCGACAAGAGCGGACAGGAGAGCGAGGACCTCAAGGAGTGGCGCGAGCTGCAGACGCGGTGGAACCAGTTCGGATGCTTCATCCCGCTCTACCGCGCCCACGGCCAGTGGCCTCTGCGCGAGCCGTGGAACATAGCTCCCGACAACCATCCGGCCTACAAGACTATCGTATGGTACGACCGTCTGCGCTACCGCATGATGCCTTACCTGTATTCGATGGCCGGTTGGGTTCACCTCAGCGACTATACGATGATGCGTCCGCTCGTGATGGACTTCAACGGCGACAGCCGCGTGCTCGACATAAAGGACCAGTGGATGTTCGGTCCGTCGCTCATGGCCTGTCCGGTGAGCCGCTACAAGATGCGTTCGCGTGAGGTCTATCTGCCGCACCAGTGCGGATGGTACGACCTTTACACGGGCGAGCGTCACGACGGCGGCCGCACGATAACGGCTCCGGCACCCTACGAGCGTATTCCCGTCTTCGTTCCCGAAGGAGCCATCCTGCCCTTCGGCCCGGCCATGGAGTGGTGTGACGAGAAGCCGGCCGAGCTTATCAACCTCTATGTATACGCCGGCCGCAACGGCAGTTTCCGGCTCTATGAGGATGAGGGAACGAACTATAACTATGAGAAAGGCAAGTTCGCAACCATCGACATAACCTACAACGACGCTTTGCGCACCGTTACCATCGGCCGCCGCAACGGCTCGTTCGACGGAATGTTGAAGACGCGCCGCTTCAACGTGGTGCTCGTGTCGGGTGACGTTCCGCGCAAGCTCGACCTCGACAGTCCGCAGGGCAGGATGGTTGACTATGACGGCCGTGCCATTACCGTGAGCCTATGAGAGTGATAATGATAACAACAAGCCTGAAAATATAAAAAGAGACTATGAAGAAAAGATATTTATCATTGTTGCTGCTGGTCTTTGGTGCCATGACAGCATCAGCCCAGACGGCCAAGCCGCTCTATCTCGACGCCAAGGCGCCTGTGGAGGAGCGTGTGAAGGATGCGCTCAGCCGCATGACCGTACACGAGAAGATTCAGGTGCTTCACGCACAGAGTAAGTTCACATCTGCCGGAGTGCCGCGCCTCGGTCTGCGCCAGCTCAATATGGATGACGGTCCTCACGGAGTGCGCGAGGAACTGGAGTGGAACTCCTGGTCGCCGGCCAAGTGGACCAACGACTCCATCGTTGCCTTTCCGTCGCTGACGTGTCTGGCCGCAACATGGAATCCGGAACTGTCGGCCGTCTACGGCAATGCCGTCAGCGAGGAGTTTGCCTTCCGCTATAAGGACATCATGCTCGGACCGGGTGTCAACATAGCCCGCACACCGCTCAACGGCCGCGCATTCGAGTACATGGGTGAAGACCCTTATCTGGCCGGTCGTATGGTCGTTCCGTATATAAGGAGCGCGCAGAAGAACGGTGTGGCCTGTTGTCTGAAGCACTTCGCGCTGAACAATCAGGAGATTGACCGTTTTGCCGTAGATGTGAAAGTGAGCGAGCGTGCCCTGCGGGAGATTTATCTTCCGGCTTTCGAGCGTGCCGTGAAAGAGGCCGGTGTGTGGACAATCATGGGCAGCTACAACCTGTGGCAGGGCGCACATTGTTGCCAGAACGATGCCCTGCTCAATGGCATACTCAAAAAGGAATGGGGCTTCGACGGTGCCGTGGTCAGCGACTGGGGCGGCGTCACCGACACATGGCAGGCTGCCACGGGCGGTATGGATATAGAAATGGGGTCGTATACTGACGGCAAACTGAAGGAGTCGGAGTTCACATACGATGACTACTATCTTGCGCGTCCTTTCGAGCGGCTCATCAACGAGGGCAAGATACCAATGTCGGTGCTTGACGACAAGGTGGCACGCGTGCTGCGCACGATGTTCCGCACGTCGATGAATCCCGACAAGGCCATAGGCAGCCAGTGCTCGGAGGCTCACTATGAGGCGTGCCGTGCCATCGCCGAAGAGGGCATCGTGCTGCTGCGCAATCAGAAGAACATTCTCCCGCTCAACGCCGACAATTACGGCCGCATACTCGTGGTGGGCGAGAACGCTACACGCAGTCTGACCGAAGGTGGCGGCTCGAGCGAGTTGAAGACGCTGCGCGACATCTCGCCGTTGGAGGCTCTGAAGGCTCTCTATGGCGACAAGATAGACTATGCTAAGGGCTATTCTTCCGGCCGTCCGCTCTATGACCACGTGGACAAGGTGAAGCCCGAGTTGCTGGCGCAGCTCAAGGCTGAGGCTTTGGAGAAGGCAAGGAAGGCTGACCTCATCATCTTCATCGGCGGACTCAACAAGAACCACAAGCAGGACTGTGAGAACGGCGACCGCGAGAGCTACGACCTGTCGTTCGGACAGAATGAGCTTATCAGCGAGCTGGCTGCCATACAGAAGAACACCATGGTGGTGACCTTCGGCGGCAATCCATACGCCATGCCGTGGCTCGACCGTGTGCAGGCACTCGTACATTGCTGGTATCTCGGCTCTGAGTCGGGCACGGCTTTGGCCAACATATTGAGCGGCAAGGTTTGTCCGAGCGGCAAGCTGCCCGTGACGTTCGCCAAGGTTCAGAACGACTATCCCTGCTTCCAGTATGGCAAGGAGGGTTATCCCGGCAACGGCAAGGAGGTGCGCTATGACGAAGGCATATACGTGGGATACCGTCATTTCGACACCCGTGGCGTGAAGACCTGCTTCCCCTTTGGTTTCGGTCTGTCATACACAACGTTCAAGTACGGCAAGCCCACCGTCACTTCTGTTGACGGCAAGACATGGCGCGTGACGGTTGACGTGACCAACACCGGCAACCGCGATGGCAAGGAGACTGTACAGCTCTATATCGGCGACGAGAAATGCTCGGTAGACCGTCCGAAGAAGGAGCTGAAGAACTTCGCCAAGGTATCGCTCCGTCCGGGCGAGACAAAGACGGTGACGATGGATATAACCGAGCAGGACCTCAAGTTCTGGGACGAGGCTTCGCACGGATGGAAAGCCGAGCCGGGCAAGTTCCGTGCATACGTGTGCGCTTCGGCTGAGGATGTGCGCGGTGTGGTGTCCTTCCAGTATGGCAGCATGTGATGGGTAACAAGGCTATGACTATAGCCAGACGAAAATGTATTGCAATTTTCCCGTATTGTAGCCAAATACGCTTTGTGTTCATGAGGGTGTATTAAAATGAAAGTCGCTTCTTTTGCATTTTGATACACCCTCTTTGGAGTAAAAGACAGACATTTTAACAAGAAATAACTCGTATTTCAAAGAAAGTAACTATTCAGCGATTAGGCTATAGCCCAAATAATGTCATTAGACAGTACTCCG
>NZ_URNN01000171.1 GCF_900549175.1 uncultured Prevotella sp.
CCAATACCGGCATAAAGAATTGGCGTTAGTGCTTCGAACTTCTCTATATTTCCGGTTGATATCTTTATGCCGGTATTGGCTTAACTCCCGAGCGGCGCAGCCGCGATAACTCCCTTTAACTCCTTAACTCCCTAAAAATCTCACTTAATTTTCGGGTATTTCCTCGTCCATCCGTCCCATCTCAGGCGCATGACACCGAAGAAAGCCTCGCCGAAAATGCCTCCGCTCATCTTCGATACCCCCTCGCGGCGGTTGACGAAGATAACCGGAACCTCCTTGATGCGGAAGCCTATCTTATATGCGGTGAACTTCATCTCTATCTGGAAGGCATAGCCCTTGAAGCGGATTTTGTCCAGCTCGATGGTCTGCAGCACGCGGCGGCGGTAACACTTGAATCCCGCCGTGGTGTCGTTGACCTTGAATCCCGTCACCATCCGCACGTATTTCGATGCGAAATAACTCATCAGCACGCGGCCGATGGGCCAGTTGACAACGTTGACACCGGAGACATAACGTGAGCCGATGGCCACGTCGTAGCCTTCGTCGTGGCAGGCGGCGTAGAGCCGTGGCAGGTCGTTGGGGTCGTGGCTGAAGTCGGCATCCATCTCGAAGATGTATTCGTAGCTGTGTTCCAGAGCCCAGCGGAACCCCGTGATGTATGCCGTGCCCAGTCCCAGTTTGCCCTCACGCTCAATAATAAACAGGCGGTCGCCCATTTCGGTGTCTATCAGCCGGTGAACGATGGCGGCCGTGCCGTCGGGCGAGCCGTCGTCGATGATGAGGATATGGAAACACTTGTCGAGCGCGAACACCGCACGGATTATCTTTTCGATGTTCTCTTTCTCGTTGTATGTCGGGATTATTACAATACTGTCGCTTTCGTGCATAGTCGTTTCTGATTAATATGTGACACTACAAAGGTACATCAAACGCTTCTAATAGCCAAAACAAAATCGTGGAAATTCCGAATAATTTGCTTTATGTAACCATTTCGCATTTGAATGGTATCGTTTTTTAACGTAAGTTTTCTCCGTATGGAAAATAATGGTTATCTTTGCAAGGACAGAAAACGACAATCGATTAAAGAACATTATGGCAGGAAAGAATATCAGTGATGTGAAGACAAGCGGATGCTTTTATAGACAGGTCGCTGCCGGAATCTTTATTCTTGATTGAGTGAAACGAAATGGTGACAGGCTGATTCAGGCAGCTTAGCAACTGCAATTCGAGATGAATATACAGGATTTACAGACAATGTATGCCCGGTTGCCTCAGATAGGGGCACTGGCAGAGATGATGCGTGACCGCTCGGTAACTACGGTTTCGCTGGAGGGGCTCGTGGGCTCATCGGCCCCGATGGTGTTCGGCGCTCTTGCCGAAAGGTGCGGCACGACGGTGCTCTTCATTCTGAAAGATGCCGACGAGGCCGGCTATTTCTATCACGACCTTACTCAGATGATGGGGCAGGAGAGGGTGCTCTTCTTCCCGTCATCCTACCGCCGCGCGGTGAAGTACGGACAGCGGGACCCCGCCAGCGAGATACTGCGCACGGAGGTGATGACTATGATAAGTGCTTCGTCAGGTCAGAGTTCAGAGTTTTTTTCAGGTCAGAGTGAAGAGTGTAGAGTGAAGAGGTATGATTACTCTCAAGAGCAAACGCCATGCAACAAAGGTAATCATACCTCTTCACTCATCACTCAGCCCTCTGACCTGAAAAAGACTCTGAACTCTGACCTGAAAGGTAATCAAACCTCTTCACTCATCACTCATCACTCTGACCTGATATATATCGTTTCCTGCCCCGAGGCTGTGGCCGAGCTTGTGGTGTCCCGCCGCATGATGGACAGCCGCATGCTTGGTCTTGCGGTGGGTCAGACCATTGATGTGGCCGGCATAATGAAGACGTTGCGCGACTTCGGCTTCCGTGAGGTGGATTATGTTTATGAGCCGGGGCAGTTCGCATTGCGCGGAAGCATCCTCGACGTGTATTCATACAGTTGCGAATATCCGTTCCGCATCGATTTCTTTGGCAACGATATCGACTCCATACGTACGTTCGAGGTGGACACGCAGCTCTCGCGCGACCGACGTGAGAGCGTTCAGATAGTGCCGGAGCTGGCCGGAATGACGGAGGAGCGCGTGCCGCTGACGGCCTTTCTGCCGGATGATGCCGTCATAGTGATGAGCGACGGGGCGTATGTGCGCGATGCGGTGGACCGTACCTATCAAGAGGGATTCATGCAGCAGGCCATCGTCGAGCGCATGGAGGGGGCCACCGAGATAGAGCAGCATGCCATAATGCAGCAGATGCGCAAGGAGGTGCAGCTCGTCAGCGGTTCGCAGTTTGCCGAGGCCATAGCGCCGTTCCGTATCATGGAGATTGGCCACCGGCCTTTCCGTATGCCGGAGGCTACAATACGTTTCAACATATCGGCGCAACCTCTCTTCCACAAGAACTTCGACATGCTCCGCCAGTCGCTCGAAGACTACCAGCTGCGCGGTTATCGAATCTTTATCCTGGCCGACAGCCAGAAGCAGAACGAACGGCTGAAGGAAATATTGTCAGGTCAGAGTTCTGAGTTTTTTTCAGGTCAGAGTGAAGAGTGTAGAGTGAAGAGGTATGATTACTCTCAAGAGCAAACGCCATGCAACAAAGGTAATCATACCTCTGTCCTCATCACTCATCACTCTGACCTGAAAAAAACTCATCACTCAGACCTGAAAGTCTTCACCCCCGTGGAGCGTACCCTCCACGAAGGTTTCGTCGACAACGACATGCGCGTCTGCTTCTTCACCGACCATCAGATATTCGACCGTTTCCACAAATACAATCTTAAGTCAGACCGTGCGCGCAGCGGCAAGATGTCGCTCACGCTGAAAGAGATACGCCAGTTTGAGCCGGGCGACTACGTCGTGCATGTAGACCACGGCATAGGGCGCTTCGGCGGACTCGTGCGCATGCCTCAGGCTGACGGCGGCTATCAGGAGATGATCAAGATACAGTATCAGAACGGCGACTCCATCTACGTGTCGATACACTCGCTGTATAAGGTGTCGAAGTATAAGGCCCAGGACAACGGCGAACCGCCGCGCCTGAGCCACCTCGGCACGGGTCAGTGGGAGCGGCTGAAGGAACGGACGAAGAAGAAACTGAAGGACATTGCCCGCGACCTTATCAAGCTCTACGCCCGCCGCCGGCAGGAACAGGGCTTCGCCTTCAGTGCCGATTGCTTCATGCAGCATGAGCTTGAGGCGAGCTTCCTCTATGAGGATACGCCCGACCAGCTCAAAGCCACCAACGACGTGAAGGCCGACATGGAGCGGCGCCGGCCGATGGACCGCCTTGTCTGCGGCGACGTGGGCTTCGGCAAGACCGAAGTGGCCGTGCGTGCGGCGTTCAAGGCTGCGTGCGACTCGAAGCAGGTGGCCGTGCTCGTGCCCACCACGGTGCTCGCTTACCAGCACTATCAGACGTTCAGCAAGCGGCTGAAGGATTTTCCCGTGCGTGTCGACTACCTTACGCGCGCCCGCTCGGCCAAGCAGACCAAGGAACTGCTCAAAGACCTCGAGGACGGAAAGATAGACATACTCATTGGCACGCACAAGCTGATAGGCAAGTCGGTGAAGTTCCGCGACCTCGGTCTGCTCATCATCGACGAGGAACAGAAGTTCGGCGTGGCCGTAAAGGAGAAGCTGCGCCAGATGAAGGGTAACGTCGACACGCTCACGATGTCGGCCACGCCCATCCCACGCACGCTACAGTTTTCGCTCGTCGGTGCCCGCGACCTGAGCACGATACAGACGCCGCCGCCCAACCGATATCCCATACAGACGGAGATTCACACGTTCAACCCCGAGATAATAGCCGATGCCGTGAACTTCGAGATGAGCCGCAACGGACAGGTGTACATCGTCAACAACCGCATCAACGAGCTGCAGCGCATCGCCGACATGATACACAAGTACATCCCCGACGCACGTATAGCCATCGGTCACGGGCAGATGAAGCCGGAGGAACTGGAGCATATCATCCTCGACTTCGCCAACTACGACTACGACGTGCTTGTGTCGACAACCATCGTCGAGAGCGGCATCGACATCCCCAACGCCAACACCATCATCATCAACGGCGCCAACAACTTCGGACTGAGCGACCTCCATCAGATGCGCGGCCGCGTGGGGCGTGGCAACCGCAAGGCTTTCTGCTATCTGCTTGCCCCTCCGCTGTCGGCACTGCCGCAGGAGTCACGCCGCCGGCTGGAGGCTCTCGAGAACTTCTCGGAGCTGGGCAGCGGCATCAACATAGCCATGCAGGACCTCGACATACGCGGCGCGGGCAACCTGTTGGGGGCCGAGCAGAGCGGTTTCATCGCCGACCTTGGCTACGAAACCTATCAGAAGATTCTCAATCAGGCTGTGGCCGAGCTGAAGAACGACGAGTTCGCCGACCTCTATGCCGACGAGACGGCTGCACAGGAGATGGCTGCATCCGACTTTGTCGACGACTGCGCGCTGGAGAGCGACATCGAGATGTATTTCCCGCCGACATACATACCCAACGACAGCGAGCGCATGCTGCTCTACCGCGAGCTTGACAACCTGACCGAAGATGCCGAAGTGGAGCAGTACCGCCTGCGCCTGCGCGACCGTTTCGGCGCCATCCCCGCCGTGGGCGAGGAGCTGATGCGCGTCGTCCCGCTGCGCCGCATGGGTAAAAGCCTCGGTTGCGAGAAGATAATGCTGAAGAAGCACTGCATGACGCTCTTCTTCGTCAGCAACCCCAACAGCCCCTATTACCGCAGTGCCGCTTTCGACAGCATACTCAGCTACATCGCCTCACATCCCCGCCGTTGCAATCTGCGCGAGCACAATGGCAAGCGCTCCATCGTCATTTCCGACGTCAAGACCGTCGGCGCGGGTGTGGACGTGCTGCGGGAGATAACTGGCAGCAAGTAGCATCGGCATGTATCGGCATGTATCAGCAGGCAAAAGGCATTGATAATGAGCACTTTTCGGTGATATTCTTCTTTTGTTTGGGATAAAAAGCGTATCTTTGTCTCCCAAAAACTGTCACAAGTGACAAAATTTAGTAACACAATGATAGTAAACAGAAGCAGATATATAGACCAGTTGGTTCGTTCAGAGGGCAACGGTCTCATAAAGATAATCACCGGACTGCGACGTTCGGGCAAGTCTTTTTTGCTGAAAAAACTCTTCCGGCAGCATCTGTTGGATGATGGGGTGAGGGAAGACCATATTCTCATTATCGACATGGAGAGCCGTAAGAACAGAGATTTTAGGAATCCAGACAATCTGTTGGACTGGGTTGAAAAGATGATGGTGGATAGTGAGACCTACTACATCATAATAGATGAGGTGCAGGAGGTGGAGAATTTTGTGGAAGTGCTGTCATCATTGGCTGTCACCGAAGGAGCGGATGTATATGTCACCGGCTCCAACTCCCGTTTCCTTTCTTCCGACGTTGTGACCGAGTTCCGCGGTCGTGGCGACGAGATACATGTATGGCCGCTGTCGTTCGGAGAATTTATGTCGGTGTATAACGGCACGAAAGAAGAGGGATGGGCGGAATATCGCCTGTATGGCGGACTGCCGCAGCTGCTCACTCAGATTGGTGATGACAAGAAGGCGGATTTCCTACGCCGGCTTTATCGCACGGTCTATCTCCGTGACATCTACGAGCGGAACAATATAGAGTTGAAAGCAGAGTTTGAGGAACTGTCGAAGACGGTGGCTTCAAGCATCGGTGCGCCGGTCAACGCCCTGAATATAGCCAACACGTTCAAGTCGGTAAGTAATGTGCAGAGTATTACGAATAAGACTGTTTCGGCATATCTGGAATATATGCAGGATGCTTTCCTCATAGAGAAGTCGGAGAGATATGACATAAAGGGCAGGAAGTATATAGGTTCGTTGTCGAAGTATTATTATCAGGACATCGGTCTGCGGAACGCCATTCTGGCGTTCCGGCAGAGCGAGCCGACGCACATCATGGAGAACGTCATCTACAATGAGATGCGTATGCGCGGATGGCTTGTGGA
>NZ_URNN01000172.1 GCF_900549175.1 uncultured Prevotella sp.
TTCAAGACATCAGAAGAGGCTCTTCAAAAATAAGAATATTTACATAAACAACTGTTAAAATATTGAATTTCAGCATAGTATAAATATATCATTTTGACACTTTTCCTATATTTCCCTTGGTCGGTTCAATAATTTTGTATAACTTTGCACCCGAAAAATGAAAAAGATGGCATAATGACGTCTCGCGGTGAGACATGCCACAAAAGAGTAAAAGCAAACAGGAATTCAGACACGAGCAGCAATAGTGTTGATTGGAGCCGTGTCGCGGATGGCCGAAGAAAAACCGGGAATCTCCCAAAAGAGAAACGGCATTTCAAAGCACAAAAACATCCAGACTCCATAAATCAAATTATAATGAGTAAAATAGTAAAGATTGTATGTTCAGGTTTTATTTTGTTTACATCGATTCACACTGCGGCATTTGCCAATGACAGTAAGAATCACAGTCCCAAAACTTTCGACTGGTCTCCGGTGATAGAAGCCATAATATCGGTTGAAAGCGAAGGAAACCCCAACGCCGTAAGCGGCAAATCATGCGGAGCAATGCAGATTACCCCCATTCTTGTAAAAGAGTGTAACCTCATACTGCAACGCAGAAATATAAAGAAAAGATTCACACTGAGCGACAGATTCAGTGTGGAAAAATCAAAAGAGATGTTTCTGCTCATCCAGTCATACCACAATCCGGACAACAACGTGGAAAAAGCCATCCGTTCGTGGAACGGCGGCCAGAGATACAGTGTCAAGCGTACGCAGCGCTATTATAACAAGGTGATGAGAAGAATGAAGTGAAAACAACACAAAGATACTGATAAAATCTTAAAAAGTGCGGTTCTGTCAGACTTTAGCATTACTTTTGTAGTCTTACAATTTACAAACAGAAAAATCTTAAAATTATGACAACAGGTATCATCATTCTCATTGTTGCCGTGCTCCTCGTGTTATGGTGCATAGGCATCTACAATAATCTTGTAAAACTGAGAAACAACCGCGAAAACGCATTTGCCAACATCGACGTACAGCTGAAACAGCGCCACGACCTCATACCACAACTTGTGGCCACGGTCAAAGGATACGCCTCTCATGAAAAAGAGGTGCTCATGCGAGTGACCGAAGCACGCTCGGCAGCCATGGGAGCCACATCCATCAACGACAAGATACAGGCTGAAAACGCGCTGAGCAGCGCCCTGTCGGGGCTGAAGGTGTCGCTTGAGGCATACCCAGACCTGAAAGCCAACCAAAACTTCCTGCAGCTACAGGGCGAGATATCCGACATAGAGAACAAGCTGGCCGCATCACGCCGCTTCTTCAACTCCACAACCAAGGAACTTAACAATGCAGTGCAGACATTCCCGTCGAACATCTTCGCAGGCATGTTCGGCTTCCACCGCGAACCGATGTTCGAGATTCCGCAGGCAGATAGGGCCGCAATGGACAAGGCACCGGAAATAAATTTCTAACAGACAGAAGATGAAATATGTAGGAATGTACACCCAGATACGGCGCAACAACATGATGAGCATCGTGTTGCTGCTGCTGTTTCCACTTATCATATTGGGCACTATCTGGGTGTTTCTCGCACTTGTCAACTATTTCGGCACATACTATTACGACGCGCAGGGCAACATGGTCAACGTGTTCAATGCCGACATTGTCAACGGATATTTTGTCAGCACCATACCATGGGTGATTGGTGGTGTAGGCATCTGGTTTCTGATAGCCTACTTCTCCAATACTGCCATGATAAAGCAGGCAACAGGGGCAAGGCCACTTGCAAGGCGCGACAATCCAAGGGTGTATAACATCGTGGAGAATCTTTGCATGACATGCGGCATGGACATGCCGCAAATAAACATCATCGACGACCCGCAGCTCAACGCCTTTGCCAGCGGCATCGACAGGAAAAGCTATACGGTGACAGTGACCACGGGCCTGCTCCGGCTGCTTGACGATGACGAACTGGCAGGCGTCATAGCCCATGAGCTAACCCACATACGCAACCGTGACACGCGCCTGCTCATCATCAGCATCATATTCGTGGGCATCATATCAGCCATAATGAGCATTGTGGTGAGAATGATGTATCATGCCATGTGGTTCGGAGGCGGAAACAGCCGTGACAACGAAAAGGGCAACGGCCTCTCGATGCTGGTAGTTATGCTGATAGGACTGGTGTGCAGCGCGGTAGCCTATTTCTTCACACTGCTCACACGTTTCGCCATATCCAGAAAACGTGAATACATGGCCGATGCCGGAGGTGCCGAACTGTGCGGCAATCCGCTCGCACTGGCATCTGCCCTCCGCAAGATATCGGGTGACCCGGGCTTGGGACATGTAGACCGCGAAGACATTGCACAAATGTACATCATACACCCCAAAAGCATGGCACAGGGTGTGATGAGTTTTGCCAACTCGCTCTTCAGCACACATCCGAGCACCGAAAGCAGAATAAGAATATTGGAACAGTTCTGAAAAAAATACGGAACAAGAAAGCTGCATCTACAGTATACCAAACAATCTGCCAAGAGGGTGTATCAAAAATATGTCCCTATCAAGCACCATGCAACCATTTTTGATACACCCTCTTGGCAGATTTTTTTAACTATTCAAGACCATTTTTTTGTGATAAAAAAGATTAAAAATTGAACATTAATGTAACACATACCACAAACTTTAACTACTTTTGCATGACGCAAAAACTATATACAGAAATTTGAATTATTATTCATTAAAAAATATATTTTATGCAAACAAAACTTTTACTTACGAAGAATCGGATGCTCAACGCATTTATGCTCGTTATGATGTTTGCCTTTGGCAGCGTTGTAACAGCCAGTGCCGAAGGCTCCGGAACAAAAGAAGATCCATGGATTTTCGAGAGCGGACAGATGTATCACGTAGATGCCTACAAGGCTTTCTACGGCATATTCACGGCTCCGTCAGACGGCACATTCTCACTCGGTCAAACCAATTATGCCGTTTATACCGATGCCACATTCACGACGATGGACAACAGCATAGCCCCACAGTTCAACGGTGACTATCAGGCCAAGGCATATACGTTCGAGTGTGAAGCCGGCAAGACCTACTACATAGGAAACAACTTCATGATGAACGCAGCCGACATGCTCGTAAAGTTCCTTACAGAGGCCGAACCGCTCGAACTCAAAAGCATTGACCCTGCCGAAGGCAGCATATTCAATGCGGGATTGGGTATTGTGAACCTGCAGTTCAACCAGAACGTGAGCGTAGGTGCGGTAGAGCTGACTGCCGGCAACTCTACAGAGACTGTTTCAGCCAATGTACGCGGCGCATACGTTAATGTTGATGTAAAGGACCTTGTCAACCAGTTCTATAAGGACGGACGCCTGAAAGCCGGCAACGATATAAAGTTCAAGTTCAACAACGTGGCCCCCTTAGCCGACGCGACCAAACTCTACAACGGCACGGGCATCCTCGAAATTACATACAAGGCCGGCAGCATGCCGCTCCAGATTGTAAGCTCGTCAAACACTCCCGACGGCGACCCGGCAATGACGGTATTCAAGTCGTACTATATGTCTGACGACAATTCCGGTATCGTGGCACTCACCTTCAGCGGCGACGTAAACCTGACGGAAGAAAACAGACCCACCGTCAAACTGACCTACGGAAACACGGAATCGGAAGACCCGAACGAGGCTTATTCAGAAACCATAATCCCCACGGCGCTGATGAGCAACATGCTCATTGTCAACCTCAAGAACAAGTTGCGCCGCGCCAAGGACATGGTTGCCACCGGCACCAACTACGGCTCCATGACACTCAGCATATACAACGTAAAGGACATGGACGGCAACTACGCCTACGGCAACGGCTCAGGAAACCTCGGTTCATTCTTCTACCAGTACACCTTCGAGGAGGTTGTCTATACTCCCATGACCGATTGGAACACTGTAGGTGGAGCTGCCGGTGTCATCGACAACGACACAAAGAACATCGAGCTTTGGCTGAGTGAGACAGGCGGCAAGGCCACATTCAGCGGCGTAGAGATGAAGTATGTCAGCGGCGGCGTGGAAACCGTACGCAACATCAGCCTCGGCGAACTGACCATCACGCAGGACGAAGATGACGAAACCGCACGAATCATCCTTATCCCCGTCCCCAATGTATCCATCGATGCCGACACCGAAGTGAGCGTATCACTCACCGGCATTGAGCGCCCCGACGGACTCACACCGGCCATCGAAGCCAACGCATTTGACGGATTCACGAAGACATTCACAACCACCGGCCGCACCGCCGCCGCTTTCAGTATCGAAAGCATGGTATGGCACAGCAAGGACGGTGACGTAAACATGATTGACGGATCCATAGCCACGCTCACCCGCGGAACAACCTCTACGCTCAAGACCAACAAGGACAGCGAAATAGGTTATGCCGAATATGAAATAAGAGGCGTAGCCGACCCTGACAACGACTTCGTCAAGTCCAGTTATCTCATGGGACCGCAGGAGGGTGGATTCACCATCACCTGGCATGACGAAGCTTTAGAGGAGGGCAAGGACTATAAGTTCTCGCTCAAGGCATGGCGCAGTGAGGCAGAGAAGAGAGGCGCTGCAGAACCTACCGTAGGAGCTGCCGAATTCATTATCCACGGTGCAAAGAAGGCTTACGTCTACAGCGACGTGGTAATGGTTACGGACATCAGCGAGAAAATTGCAATCGCTTCCGAAGAAGACAGTTTGTATACAGTGGAATTCAGTGCCCCCGTTACAATGACAGCCGTTGTCAATACCGGTAGCGGAACAAGCATGGACTGTAAGGTTACGCCCAACACAGACCGTACGGCTTGGACAGTAGTGATTCCCGAATATGTAATAGACAATTTCAATGAGTTCAGCGTCAACGTATTTGCAAAGGATGACGAAGGCCGGGCACTCAACAAGACACAGAACGGGCTGGGCACAATTCTCGGATATGAGGACGGTGTATGGTTCCAAATCGACTTCGTGTCAGAGTTCAACAAACCTGAAGTCACAATTTCACCCGCAGACGGAACCACTCTTGAAAGCATCAGCACCATCACATTCACATATGGCGAGAACGGAGCAATAAGTGCCAACTGGAACAACTACGAAAAGATAAAGGTATACAACAGAACCACCCGTGAACTCATCGCAGAGTTCAGCGAGGACGATGTTGTATATCAGGAAGATCCGAACGACCCATGGGGACCTTATATCGGAGCCACAATCACATTCGCACAACCTGTAACGACCCCGGGGGTATATAACATTGAAGTACCAGCCGACTTCTTCGTTCTCGGAGAGCAGTTTGACGGCGGATACAACAAGGCGGCATCCGTAACATACGAAGTCAAGGCTCCGGCCAAACCGCTCGCTGTCGAGCTGACTCCCGCAGCAGGTACAGTAACCGAGATACCGGCCAAGATTCTCGTCAAGCTGACAGAAAACAGCAGCGTGAACAAGACATACGCAAGCGAGCCTACTCTGGTTGATGACAAGGGCAACAGCTATGCAGCAACTCTGGAATTGGATTATGACATACCAGACTGGAACGTTATAACCATCGTTCTCTCCGGCGGAGCCATCACAGCCAACGGCACCTACACTCTGACCATCCCCGCAGGCGCACTCACCTACGACGATGATGACAAGAATGTAAACGAGACCGACCTCGTATTCGTCTATGTCATCGGAACCGACGGCATAAACAGCCTCGTTTCTGCCGAAGGCGGCAAGGTAAGCGTATACAGCATCAACGGAACGCTGCTCGTGAAGAACGCTGACGCAGAGGCTTTAGGCAAGTTCGCCAAAGGCGTGTACATCATCAACGGCAAGAAAGTCTTCATCAAATAAAAGCACACATGCTTTCCTCTTGACCAACAGGAAATCAGAAACAGACAACGGCCCACAAATCATTGTGGGCCATTGTCGCTTAAAGGTAACTATTCAGCGATTAGGCTATAGCCCAAATAATGTCATTAGACAGTACTCCG
>NZ_URNN01000173.1 GCF_900549175.1 uncultured Prevotella sp.
GTGCCGCTTCGCTCTGCCCCGGGCTATGGGCTTGTTGGGCTTTCAGCCCGTTTTTATTTGCTATGCAGTTATCCCTCCAAATGCCGGATGAGCCACACGGAGACAGGGAGATTGCAGAGGGGCTCTTTACAGAACGCGCCCTCCATGATATAGGGCAAAAGCTCTCGTTTGTTACTTTGATATGATGTGGTGGTGTGAGAGGACGGAAAACTTTACTTAAGTCTTCTGTATTGTGATTGAAGCCCCGGATATGCCTATTGGAATACAATAGAAGCGTAATTCCTGATGATAAGTCTTGTTGTATGAAATAAAACGATTTGAAATAATTCTATTTCAAATAAAATGGTTACATTTGCAATGAAATTAATAAATCGTTGCAATATGGACATACCGTTTGTATTTGGGAAAGTGGCTGACGGGGCTGATTTCACCGACCGTATACAAGATACGGAAAGGCTCGTCAATAACTTCCGTGGATTGGTGAACACAGTGATTATCTCTCCACGCAGATGGGGAAAGACCTCATTGGTGAACCATGCCATGGAGTGTATGAAAAACGAGAAGGAGTATATGTTGTGTAAGGTTGATGTATTCAACTGCCGCACGGAAGCGCAATTTTATCAGACTTATGCCAACGCGGTGCTTAAAGCGTCTTACTCCAAGATGGACGAGTTTATAATTGCCGCTAAAAAGTATGTCGGGACATTCGGGCCTAAACTGACCCTGAGTGACAGCTGCATGCAATACGAGCTGGCTTTCGGTATCGACTTCAGAGACAAGCAGTATTCTTACGATGAGATACTCGATCTTCCCCAGATGATTGCGGAGGAGAAAGGTAAGAAATTCGTGATGTGTATTGACGAGTTTCAAAATGTGAGCACATACGACGATCCGGTAAGTTTTCAGCGCAAACTACGCTCCCACTGGCAAAACCACAACAAGGTGGGCTATTGTATGTATGGAAGCAAGCGCCACATGCTGCTTGACATATTCAGCAATTATGAGATGCCGTTCTATAAGTTTGGCGATGTGATGTTTTTGGATAAAATCAGTGAGATTAATTGGAAGGAATATATTGTGACCCGATTTACAGATACCGGGAAAGCCATATCTCCGGAAACGGCTGCATATTTGGCCGGGCGTGTGGAGTGTCATCCTTATTATGTACAACAGTTGGCCCAGCTGTCGTGGCTGCGGACTGCCGGAGAATGTACGGTGGAGTGTGTTGACGAGGCTTTCTGTTCGTTGGTGGAGCAGCTCAGTCTTCTCTTCAGCAACATAGTGGACTCTCTCACGGCAAAGCAAATCAGTTTTTTGCAGGCTGTTGTCAATGGCGAGAAAAATTTCTCTTCACGCAATGTTCTTCAGAAATATAATCTTGGAACTTCAGCAAATGTGAAGAATCTGCGCAAGGCTCTTATGGATAAGGATCTTATAGATGTCATGCCGGACTCAACTGTGGTGCAGGATCCGGTGTTTGCTTACTGGATAAGGCGCACATTCGGATGAAGCGGTATTTGTGGGGCATTTGGTATTTGGAGTGATGAACCAAAATTAGACATGAAAATAAGAGGACTTTTTGAGAGAAATCCATTTTATCGGGAGTAAGAAAAGTACCATTATGCAAATAGCAGGTTTATACACTGAAAAAACTGTTTTCTTGTTTCAAATGATAGTTTCTCGAATAAATTCTATATATTTGCAGTTGGTAAAGCATTAAAAGACAATGAATGACAAAGTTACATATTGGATTGAGATGTCAGATTATGATTTTGACACAGCAAAGGCTATGCTTGAAACCAAGCGTTACCTTTATGTCACTTTTATGTGTCACCAAACCATAGAGAAGATACTAAAAGCATATTGGAGCAATGTGCTGGAAGAACCGCCTTTAAAAATTCATAGCTTATCGAGGCTTGCAGAGAAAAGCGGTTTGGATAAAGATATGTCGGAAGAACAAACGGACTTCATAGACGAGCTTGAACCATTGAACATAGAAGCACGTTACCCCTCTTATAAGGAGCGGTTAATGAAAAGTCTGACCGCTGACCGTTGTAAAGAACTGATTGAAGAAACTGACAAATTAAGAACATGGATAAAGAGCAAGCTATAAAATTGGCACAACGCTATAAAGTAGCAGTTGCAGAACGGTTGCCATTAAAGGCTCTTTACCTTTATGGCTCATTTAGCAAAGGCGGATATACAGAAGAAAGCGATATAGATATAGCTGTGGTTGTGGAGCGCATGAGCGACAACTATTTTGAGGACACTCCTTTGCTATGGAAGTTGAAACGCAAGATAAGCAATCTCATAGAGCCTGTTCTACTTACAGAGGACACCAATAATCCTCTCTATGCGGACATTCTCAAAACGGGAATACTTATATAATTCTCAATAGAGAAGACAGTACCTTTTTTTGAAGAAAGTCTGTTTTTATAGGGAGAATCAGAATTTTTTTCTCTGTATCTCCGTGTTCGAAAATATATTATAAGATATTTATGAAAACCTGCTTATCTGAAACATTTTTAATTAAAAAACTTACGATTTGTTTGTTTTGTTGGCAGTTAATGATTAACTTTGCACCCGAATTAAGCAAATAAGCAAAAATACGAAAAGAACAAATAAACGACAAAATAAGGTATGAACAGTTTGCAGCTTCTACACATTATTAATATTATCCGACTGCGCAGAGCGGGCGGAAGTGAAAAAGTGTGTCGGTAGCTGTGTTTGGCAACAGATATACCAACCTTTCTCACTTCAACGGTGGGGAAGGTTGTTTTTTTTAATGGACAGAACAAAGAATATAAAAATATGAGCGACAGACTATTTATTTTTGACACGACGCTGCGTGACGGCGAGCAGGTGCCGGGATGCCAGCTTAACACTGTAGAGAAGATACAGGTGGCCAAGCAGCTCGAACAGTTGGGGGTGGACGTGATAGAGGCGGGATTCCCGATATCGAGTCCCGGCGACTTCAATTCGGTGATAGAGATATCCAAGGCTGTGACCTGGCCCACGATATGCGCCCTGACACGTGCGGTGGAAAAGGATATCGACGTGGCTGCCGAATCGTTGCGTTATGCCAAACACAAGCGCATACACACCGGCATAGGCACGAGCGATCCGCACATCAGGTATAAGTTCAACAGCAACCGTGAGGAGATTATAGAGCGTGCCGTGGCAGCGGTGAAGTACGCCCGCCGCTATGTTGATGATGTGGAGTTTTATGCCGAGGATGCCGGCCGCACCGACAACGAGTATCTGGCCCGTGTGGTAGAGGCGGTGGTGAAGGCAGGTGCCACGGTGGTGAACATTCCCGACACCACGGGATATTGTCTGCCGGCGGAGTATGGTGAGAAGATAAAGTATCTGATGGAGCATGTGGACGGACTGGCCGCCGGACGTGCCATCCTGTCGACACACTGTCACAACGACCTCGGCATGGCCACGGCCAACACACTCAGCGGTGTGCTCAGCGGTGCCCGTCAGGTGGAGGTGACCATCAACGGAATAGGCGAGCGTGCGGGCAACACGTCGCTCGAGGAGGTGGCCATGATATTGAAGTGCCACAAGCACATAGACATAGAGACCAACATAAACACGACGAAAATATATCCCACGAGCCGTATGGTGTCGAGCCTGATGAACATGCCCGTGCAACCGAACAAGGCTGTTGTGGGCCGCAACGCTTTCGCCCACTCAAGCGGAATACATCAGGATGGCGTATTGAAAAATGTGGAGACATACGAGATTATGAATCCAAAGGATGTGGGACTTGACGACAACTCCATCGTGCTCACCGCACGTTCGGGCCGTGCCGCACTGAAATACCGGCTGGGTGTGCTTGGCGTGAATGTTGACAACGAGGAGCGTGTGGATGCCCTGTACCAGCAGTTCCTGAAACTGGCCGACCGCAAGAAGGAGGTCAACGACGATGACATTCTCATGCTGGCCGGTGCCGACACTGCCGCAAGCCGTGCCGTGAAGCTCGACTTCCTGCAGGTGACAACGGGTATGGGAGTGAGGAGCGTGGCCAGTATCGGTCTCGACATCTCCGGTCAGAAGTTTGAGGAGTCGTCTACGGGCAACGGTCCGGTGGATGCGGCCATCAAGGCGCTGAAGCGGATTATCCGCAAGCAGATGACGCTGAAGGAGTTCACCATACAGGCCATCAGCAAGGGCTCTGACGATGTGGGCAAGGTGCACATGCAGGTGGAGCACGAGGGAAGCATGTATTATGGTTTCGGTGCCCATACGGATATTGTCACGGCATCGGTGGAGGCGTATATTGATTGTATAAATAAGTTTAAGTAGTTTTTAGGAGTTAGAGAGGGGAGTTAAGGAGTTAAAGGGAGTTAAGGAGTTAAGCCGATACTCCATGTTCCTTTATTTCTCTTGGGGAATAAAGCATTTGGCTTAACTCCCAACGGAGCGTAGCGGAGTGATAACTCCCTTTAACTCCTTAACTCCTAAAAAAACTCCTATAACTTCTAATAAAAAAAAGAAATATGAACACACTATTTGATAAAATATGGGACAAACATGTGGTGCAGATAGCAGATGACGGTCCCACACAGTTGTATATTGACAGGCTCTACTGTCATGAAGTGACGTCGCCGCAGGCTTTCGACGGTATGCGTGCGCGGGGATTGAAGTGTTTCCGTCCGGAGCAGATATACTGTATGCCCGACCACAACACACCCACGCACGACCAGGACAAGCCCATCGCCGACCCTGTGTCGAAGAAGCAGGTGGACACGCTGGCAGCCAATGCCACCGAGTTCGGACTGACCCACTATGGCATGATGTCACCCGACAACGGTATCATCCATGTAGTGGGTCCGGAAAAAGGACTGTCGCTGCCCGGCATGACAATAGTTTGCGGCGACTCGCATACGTCGACACACGGTGCCATGGGGGCCGTGGCCTTCGGCATAGGCACGAGCGAGGTGGAGATGGTGATGGCGTCGCAGTGCATATTGCAGCAGAAACCGAAGTCGATGCGCATAACCATTGACGGCAAGCTGGGGCGCGGTGTTACAGCCAAGGATGTGGCCCTATATCTGATGTCGCGTCTCACCACATCGGGTGCCACGGGATATTTTGTTGAGTATGCCGGCAGCGTGGTGCGCGACATGTCGATGGAAGGCCGCCTCACGCTGTGCAATCTCTCGATAGAGATGGGCGCGCGCGGCGGATTCGTTGCCCCCGATGAGACAACATTCGAGTATATCAAGGGGCGTGAGTTCGCTCCAAAGGGTGAAGAGTGGGACAGATGTGTTGAGTATTGGAAGACACTGAAGAGCGGCGATGACGCCGTGTTCGACAGCGAGCTGCACTTCGATGCCGCCGACATAGAACCGATGGTGACCTACGGCACCAACCCGGGCATGGGTATGGGCATCACGCAGGCCATACCCATGCCTGATGACACAGACGATGCCGGCAAGGCTTCGTTCATGAAGTCGCTCGACTATATGGGTTTCCGTCCGGGCGAACGGCTTCTCGGCCATAAGATAGACTATGTGTTCCTCGGTGCCTGCACAAACGGGCGTATAGAGGATTTCCGCGCCTTCGCATCGCTTGTCAAGGGGCGCCGCAAGGCCGACACGGTTACGGCATGGCTTGTGCCCGGCTCATGGGCTGTCGACCGGCAGATACGTGAGGAGGGACTTGACAAGGTGCTTGAAGCCGCCGGTTTTGCCATACGCCAACCGGGATGTTCGGCCTGTCTGGCAATGAACGATGACAAGATTCCGGCCGGAAAATATTCCGTCTCCACCAGCAACCGCAACTTCGAAGGGCGTCAGGGCCCCGGTGCGCGCACAATCCTTGCCTCGCCGCTTGTTGCCGCCGCCGCGGCCGTGACGGGGGTGATAACGGATCCGAGGGAGATTATTATATAAGGAGTTAA
>NZ_URNN01000174.1 GCF_900549175.1 uncultured Prevotella sp.
ACAGACGCACGGTTCTAATTATTCTCTGTGTCTCTGCGTCTCTGTGTTCAAAAAACTTTGCGCCTTTGCGCCTTTGCGTTTAAATAAAACCTCTGTATCTTTGCGTTGAAAATGAAAAACGTCAGAACTCCCATTGGTGAGAATCCTGACGCAAGGTGGTACCCCGATCGAGAATCGAACTCGAATCTACTCTTTAGGAGAGAGTTGTTCTATCCATTGAACTATCAGGGCAACAATATATTCCGGACTGCAAAGGTACATCAAAAAAATGAGTAAATGAAACAAAAGCACTGTTATTTTCCATTTTGTCACTTCCTTTTCACCTTACCACTGTACTATTTTACCTAAAAGCGTACAATATTCCTTTTCCAATGATGATATTAATTGTAATTTTGCAGAAGAAACAAACAATGGATATCTGTTTTTCTTCGTGAAACAAACGTATAAATGAAATATGAATAAGAGAATATTAAAAATCCTGTTTATCCTGGTGTCTTTGTTGCCGGGTGCGAAGACGCATGCCGCAGCCGGCGGCATCCCCGGCTTTTTGCCCATACACAACGATAAGTTCTGGGACACCGCCGACGGACAACCGCTCTACAGTCAGGGTGGAGGCATATTCCGTTTTGCTGACCCGCAGAGTGGCCGCGGGCGTTACTACTGGTACGGAGTGCGTTATAAGGGGGCCGTGGAATATCGCAATGACCCGACGGTGACGGTGGAGCATGCCGTGTTTGATGCCGTTACCTGTTACAGTTCCGACAATCTTGTCGACTGGCACTATGAAGGTGATGTGTTCACACGTGATGAAGCCGACAGCCACGGCCGTGCCGGTTGGCTCGGTCGTCTCGGTGTGGCATATATCAAGGAGAAACGGCAGTACGCGCTTTTCGTGCAGCATGGCAACCGTGACGGAGCCGGTGTGCTCATCGCCACGTCCGACAGTCCCACGGGTCGTTTCCGTTGGAACTGGCGTAAGGATATGACCGCAACGATAGGAACACCAAACACCGGCGACCAGACGGTATTCACCGACGAGGACACCGGCCGTTCATATCTTGTCTATTCGTATGGCCGCGGGCGCAACAAGATATATGTATCGGAAATAGGAGTGCGTGACGGCAGAATCGACCTCCTCGACTGTACCCAAGTGTTCAAGGGGGCGAGCCGTGAGGGAAACTGCATGTTCAAGTACAAGGGCAGGTATTACATGTGTGCCTCCAACATTTACGGGTGGGACGGCTCCTATGCCTATTATCTTGTGGCCGATGATATCCGCGGGCCGTATCTGCCGGCCAATGATATGAAAGTCATGAAAGGTTGTGAGTCCGATTATGCCCATGTGTCGCAGACAGGTTTCTTCTACGCTCTGCGTGGCACGGAGCAGGAGACCGTGATATATTGCGGCGACCGCTGGGCCGATTTCGCCGGCAACGGTCTCGGCTACAATCAGTGGGTGCCCCTGTCGTTCGACGGTGACGAACCCCGTTTCAATTCCCTTTCGTCGTGGTGTCTCAATGCCGTGACGGGAGAATGGCGTGTGGGCAGCGACAATAACTATGTGCTCAACGGCAGTTTCGAGGCCGACCGACGGAGCATCCCCAATCCCGTCAAGCCGCGCCAGGATTTCCTTCTCGGATGGCGGACAGACGTGATGGCGGGCAGCAGGGTGGCCGTAGGCGACAGCCGTTCGCCGCGTCTCAACCACATGAACACCCGTGATGACCGCCGTCATGTCATAGGCGAGAAGAGCCTCTGCATCAGTGACAGTATTGTGCCGTTTGTCCGCCGGGTGTCGCAGACAGTCGCTTCCACGCCCACGGTGCCGTTGCCCGACGGCATCTACACCCTCCGTGCGCGTGTGCGCCGTGAAGGCCGTTTCCAGCGTCTTGAGATGTATGCCGTGAGTGGCGGTCGCAGGAAGTCGTGCAAGATAAAGCCATCTATGACCTCTTGGACCACAATAGCCATCGAACGTGTGCGGGTGAGCGGAGGCAAGGTGGAGATAGGCTTCTTTGCCGATGGCGCCGCCGGAGCCAAATGCCTTGTCGATGATGTCGGGCTGGTGCCGTATGATGTGCGGCCTTTGTAACTTTTCAAATTGGGCTGTGTCAAAATTCAATTCTTCCAATCTGTAGGGACATATTTTGACACAGCCTCATGAAGCTTATGATAACGATGACTACAGGTCTAAACTGTCATCTTTGAGTAAGAAATCAAAAAGACTGATTGTGACTATTCCTTCTTCATTTCGACGAGGCATGATATGGTCTTTTACTATGATAATCTTCTTGAAAGAATCGTTGATGTTCATCAGTGAACGAGACTCCTGTAACTCTTTCTCCCTGTCAGGGATGGATAGAGCCGACTGCACGTAATACTTTTTACTGCCAAGACTTGCAATAAAGTCCACTTCAAGCTGGATACGAGTCCACTTGCCATCCTTGTCCTGCTTCTTTATCTCCACCATTCCAACGTCTACACTGTAACCACGTGAAATCAGTTCGTTGTAGATGATGTTCTCCATGATATGCGTTTCTTCTTGTTGGCGCATATCAAGAATGGCATTTCTCAAACCGATATCAGAGAAATAGTATTTGGATAGAGTGTTTATGTATTTCTTACCTTTAATATCATAGCGTATAGCTTTGTTCAGAAGGAACGATTCTGACAAATAGGTGAGATAATTGGAAATTGTCTTATTTGTGATATTTACATTCTTTGTACTTTTGAATGTGTTCGAAAGTTTTGTCGGATTGCATGGTGAGCCAATGGACGAAGCCATAATAAGTACCAGTTCACGCATTTCATTCTCATTTTGTACATTGTGCCTCTCGATGATGTCCGCCAAGTAAACAGTTTCAAACAAGTTTTTTAGATAGCCAATCTTCTTTTGCTCTGTGCGGAACGACAGAATAAGAGGCAAACCACCATAAGTGAAGTATTCGCGCCATGCATCTTGCTTGTCACCTCCAATGGCAGAATAGAACTCTGCAAAAGACAGTGGATTCACATGTATCGTCTCTCCTCGACCGCGAAACTCCGTTGGAATATCTGATGACAGGAAGTGTGAGTTGCTGCCAGTCACGTATGTATCAGCATTTTCAATATGACGGAAACTATTCAGAACATCCACAAATTCGTCCATCAGTTGTACCTCATCAATAATGAGGTAATAGAGTCCTTTGTCCTTGATTTTGTCATGAACATAATGTAGCATTGTATCAGGATTTCTTAAATCCTTGTTCATCCGGTCTTCAAGATCTATACGAATGATGTGGTCATCTGTTACACCATTATCCAATAAATAATGATAGAATAAGACATTTAGCAGGTAAGACTTGCCACACCTGCGGATTCCCGTAATCACCTTGATAAAACCGTTATGCCGACTTTCTTTCAGCTGCTTAAGATACCTGTCTCTTTTTATTTCCATTATTTCATTCCTGTTTTTTGCCAATATTGGCACTTTTTGGTAATGCGAAGATAGCAAGTTCTATTTAATCAGCCAAACATTTGCGCCTAAAAAATGCCAATATTGGCAATTTTTAGGCGTGTAAGTCGCAAGGCAGTCAATTTGATTGTACTTTTATAACCATCGAAATCAAAACCGTACATCTTGTTGCCCGTCAAATCTCTTTTGGCGTTTTTTATTCGGCATTTCCAGATATTATCACTATCTTTGTGACAATTTTTCACAACTTAATGACATGATGATTATGAGAAAACTATTTGTTGCAATTACGGTGATGATAGCCGCTGCGTTCGGAGCGCAGGCGGCCGATTTGACAGTGGAGTCGCCCGACGGACGCATTGTGGTGTCGGTGGAGACAGCAGGAGGGCGGCCGACGTATGCCGTGACATGCGACGGACGGCAGATGATAGAGCCGTCGGCACTGGGACTGAAGGCCGACATAGGCGATTTCACCGCCGGCATGACGGTAAGGGGACACAGTGTCAACGTCATCGATACGTCGTACAAGATGAGCGGCACGAAGACATCGGCCGTGCACTACCGTGCCAACGAACTCAACGTGGAGATGGAGAACGCCGGACATCAGAAGATGACCGTAACCTTCCGCGTGTCCGACCGCGACGTGGCCTTCCGCTATTCGTTTCCGCAGCAGGGCGAGACGGCCTCGATGATGATACTCGGCGAGGCAACGGCTTTCCGCCTGCCGGCCAAGACCACCACCTTCATCTGCGCCCAGTCGGACCCCATGATAGGATGGAAACGCACCAAGCCCAGTTATGAGGAGACGTACAAGGCCGACGCGCCCATGACCGACCGTTCGCAATACGGCCGCGGATATACCTTCCCCTGTCTTTTCCATGTGGGTGACGACGGTTGGGTGCTTGTCAGCGAGACGGGCACCGACGGCAGGTACGCCGGCTGCCATCTGTCCGACTACGACCCCACGTCGGGATATACCGTGACGCTGCCCATGGCCGGGGAGAACAACGGCAACGGTACGGCCACCGTGGGCATGGCTCTGCCCGGCAGCACACCGTGGCGCACCGTCACCTTGGGCACCACACTGGCCCCCATCGCCGAGACCACCGTGGCCTACGACCTGGTGGAGCAGCGCTACGAGCCGTCGGAGCAGTACCGGCCCGGAAGGTATACATGGAGCTGGCTGGTGTGGCAGGACAACTCAATCAACTATGATGACCAGGTGCGTTTCATCGACTTGGCCTCAGCCATGGGCTACGAATACTGCCTTGTGGACAACTGGTGGGACAAGAATATCGGCCGCGACCGCATGGCCGGACTGAGCCGTTACGCGCAGTCGAAGGGTGTGAGCCTGATGCTGTGGTACAACTCCAACGGATATTGGAGCGACGCTCCGCAGACACCCAAGCAGTGCATGAACACGGTGCTGGCCCGCCGCCGCGAGATGGCGTGGCTGAAGAGCATCGGCGTGAAAGGCATAAAGGTAGACTTCTTCGGCGGCGACAAGCAGCAGACAATGCAGCTCTACGAGGATATTCTGTCAGATGCCAACGACTTCGGTCTTCAGGTGGTGTTCCACGGATGCACGCTGCCCCGCGGATGGGAGCGCATGTACCCCAACTTTGTGGCCAGCGAGGCCGTGCTCGCTTCGGAGAATGTCTACTTCGACGACGGTGCCGCGCGCCGCGAGGCTTTCGACCTTACCCTCCATCCGTTCTGCCGCAATGCCGTGGCGTCGATGGACTGGGGCGGCACGATAATGAACCGCCGCATGTCGCGTGACAACAAGAGCCGTCACCCGCGCTACACCACCGATGTGTTTGAGATGGCCGCTTCGGTGGTTGTCCAGACGCGGGTGCAGTGCATAGCCATGCAGCCCAACAATCTGGCCGAGCTGTCGCCCGAGGTGCTCGGCTTCCTGCGCTCAGTGCCCACGGCATGGGACGAGACACGCCTTGTCGACGGTTATCCCGGTCGTTATGTCGTTATGGCCCGCCGTAGCGGCAACCGCTGGATTGTGGCCGGACTCAATGCCACCGACCGTCCGCTCACGCTCACACTGCCGCTCGGCATGTTTGCCGGACAGACCGTAGACTGTTATACCGACACTCCCGCTCCGAAGGGAGCCATGATGGGCGAGGCGCAGCTCAAAAAGCTGAAAGTGGGCAAGAACGGCACGGCTAAGGTTACCTTGCAGCCCAACGGCGGACTTATTGTAGACGGCAACCGGTGATGCGCACCATCGGAAATGTCATGATAATTCGTAAAATTTAACATTTCTTTTTTCTCGAAATAGAAAAGCAGGGAGGCCCTCTCTGCTTTTTTTACGCTCCTTTTTCATGCCCCGAGGTTGCCTTTAGGGCCTCCTTACACTCCGTTTACGGCGTAGTTGCGTTGCGGTTACG
>NZ_URNN01000175.1 GCF_900549175.1 uncultured Prevotella sp.
CCGCTCTATTTCGAGAAAAAAGAAATGTTAAATTTTAAGAATTATCAGGACAAAACAAGCACAGCCCCGCCCCCCTATAATCCCCAAAAGGGGATGCCGAGCCGCAGAGGCGTCAACTCAACCCGCTGGAGAAATTATGTTCATCCTACATCAGATATTTCAAAAAGACAATGTCATCTGCATGGGGTGAAACAAGCAAATTATAAGCAAGCGGGCAAAATTTGTTTTCAATTATTCACAAAAACGTTGGCAATAAAGATAATTCTTACTAATTTTGCGCATTAAAATATGAAATAAGAACAAAACAGTGCCCCGTTTGTCAAGGGGAAATATATAATAAGCAATAACACATATGAAAGTATTAAAATTTGGCGGAACATCCGTAGGTTCCGTAGAAAGCATCCTCAGTCTGAAAAAAATCGTTGAGAGCCAACGTCATGAAACCATCGTTGTGGTGAGTGCGCTTGGAGGTGTAACCGACAAACTCATATCCACTTCACAAACAGCCATGACAGGCGACGAACGATATAAGGATGAGTTTGCCGCCATCGCAAAACGACATCACGAAATGGTAAACGCCGTGATAACAGACAAGGAGCAGCATGACAGGCTGACAGCCGAAATAGACAACCTGCTGAACGAACTGAGTTCCATCTATCACGGAGTGTTCCTTATCAAAGACCTCAGCGCGAAGACTTTGGCCGCCATCGTGAGCTATGGCGAAAGACTGAGCAGCAGAATAGTTGCCACACTTATTGACGGTGCCCGATGGTACGACTCACGCGAATTTATCAAGACCGAGTTCAAACACGGCAAACACATACTCGACAGCGAACTGACGAACAGTCTGGTGCACGACACGTTCAAGGAACTTCCAAAAGTAGCGCTCATTCCCGGATTCATAAGCACAGACAAAAATTCGGGCGAGACAACCAACCTCGGACGCGGAGGAAGCGACTACACGGCGTCAATCGTCGCTGCGGCACTCGACGCCGAAGCACTTGAGATATGGACCGACGTTAACGGATTCATGACCGCCGACCCGAGAGTGATACCCGCCGCCTATACCATCAGCGAACTGAGCTATGTGGAGGCCATGGAGCTTTGCAACTTCGGTGCAAAAGTCATCTACCCGCCAACAATATATCCGGTATGCGTGAAAAACATACCCATCAGAGTGAAAAACACATTCTGCCCTGAAGCTCCCGGAACGATAATAAAGGAGAAGGTGGACAACGACCTCAAACCCATCAAGGGCATATCGAGCATAGGCGGCACAACCCTCATCACCGTGACCGGTCTGTCGATGGTGGGTGTTATAGGCGTAAACCGCCGCATCTTCACGGCACTGGCCGACAACGGAATATCGGTGTTCATGGTGTCGCAGGCATCGTCGGAAAACTCTACATCCATAGGTGTGCGCGACGAAGATGCCGACGGGGCCGTGGAAGTGCTCAACGCCGAATTTTCAAAAGAGATAGAGACCGGCGCCATGTTCCCCATGCACGCCGAGAGCGGACTGGCCACCGTGGCCATCGTCGGCGAGAACATGAAGCACACACCCGGCATCGCCGGCAAGCTGTTCGGCACACTGGGACGTTCGGGCATCAGCGTGATAGCCTGCGCACAAGGCGCATCGGAGACAAACATCTCGTTCGTAATAAATTCAAAATATCTGCGCAAGTCGCTCAACGTGCTTCACGACTCGTTCTTTCTGAGCGAATATAAAGTGCTAAACCTCTTCATCTGCGGCACCGGAACCGTGGGCGGCAACCTGATAGAGCAGATACGCCTGCAGCAGCAGAAGCTTATGGAAAGCCGGCGGTTAAAGCTAAACGTAGTTGGCATAATGAGCAGCCGCAAGGCCGTGTTCTGCCGCGACGGCATACGGCTGGACAAGTACAGGGAACTGCTGGACAACTCGGAGGACAGCTGCACCGAACATATCAGGGATGAAGTTACGGGCATGAACATCTTCAACAGCGTGTTCGTGGACTGTACGGCAAGTGCCGACGTGGCCGGACTGTACCAGACATTCCTCGAACACAACATCTCGGTAGTGGCGGCCAACAAAGTGGCGGCGTCCAACGACTACGACAGCTATGTAAAACTGAAGGAGACAGCCATGCGCCGAGGCGTGAAATACCTGTTCGAGACAAACGTCGGCGCCGGACTGCCCATCATCGGAACCATCAACGACCTGCGCAATTCGGGCGACAAAATACTGAAAATAGAGGCCGTGCTCAGCGGCACCCTCAACTTCATATTCAACGAGCTGTCGGCAGACGTGTCATTCTCCGAGACGGTGAAAAGGGCCAAACAGCAAGGCTACAGCGAGCCCGACCCGCGTATAGACCTGAGCGGCAAGGACGTTGTGCGCAAGCTCGTGATACTGACACGCGAGGCCGGATATAAGGTGGAGCAGGACGATGTGGAGAAAAACCTATTCATACCACAAGACATGTTCGACGGAACACTTGAAGAGTTCTGGCAGAAACTGCCGTCGCTCGACGCCGGTTTTGAGGAGAAGCGCAAGGTGCTGGAGGCCAACGGCCAGCGATGGCGTTTCGTGGCGAAGATGGACCATGGCAACACCAGTGTAAGTCTCGAGTCGGTAAGCCGCCACCATCCGTTCTACGGCTTGGAAGGTTCCAACAACATAGTGCTGCTCACCACCGAACGCTATAAGGAATACCCCATGCTCATACAGGGCTACGGAGCCGGTGCCGAGGTTACGGCAGCGGGCGTGTTTGCCAACATCATGTCGATAGCCAATATCTGACCTGCGTATGAAACACATTATTATATTAGGAGACGGCATGGCCGACAACCCCGTGGAACGCCTCGGCGGCAAGACCCTGCTCGAATACGCCCGCCCGCAATATATGAACATGCTGGCCCGACAGGGACGCACCGGCAGACTGATGACCATTCCCGAAGGTTATCAGCCGGGCAGCGAAGTGGCCAACACCTCTATACTCGGCTACGACCTTGACGAGGTTTACGAAGGCCGCGGACCGCTCGAGGCGGCAAGCATTGGCTACGACATGCAACCCGGCGACCTCGCCCTGCGCTGCAACATAATAACACTGGAAGACGGAAAGATAAAGAACCATCACGGCGGACACCTCACCACCGAACAGGGGGACATACTGATAAAGTATCTCGACGAGCATCTGGGCAACGACCGCGTGAAGTTCATCACCGGCATACAGTACCGCCATCTGCTCATCATACGCGGCGGCAACAAGCACCTTGTATGCGCCCCGCCGCACGACCACCCTAACGAAGAGTGGCGCAAGCTGATGATAAAGGCCGGAGACAGCAGCAACGGACAGCAACAACAGCCGACAGAACTGAGCGCTGAAGAGACGGCCGCACTGCTCAACAGCCTCATACTGAAGTCGCAGAAACTGCTCGCCGCACATCCGTTCAACAAAGACCGCGCGGTGAAGGCCAACAGTATATGGCCGTGGGGAGGCGGCTACAGGCCGCAGATGAAGCCCCTCGGCGAGATGTACCCGCAGATAAGACACGGTTCGGTGATATCGGCAGTAGACCTGATACGCGGCATAGGCCGCTATGCCGGGCTGCAGAGAATAGAGGTGGAGGGCATAACGGGGCTTCACACCACCAACTACGAGGGCAAGGCTGAGGCGGCCATAAACGCCCTGAAGTCAGACAGCGACTTTGTCTTCCTGCACATAGAGGCCAGCGACGAGGCCGGGCACGACGGCGACCTGGAACTGAAACTGAAGACAATAGACTATCTCGACAGCCGCATCATCCGCCCCATCTACGAGACGGTAAGTACATGGACCGGCACACCCGTCTGCATAGCCGTGCTGCCCGACCACCCCACCCCCGTCGAAATACGCACACACGTCAGCGCGCCCGTACCTTTTATAATATGGCATCCGGGCATCGTGCCCGATGATGTGCAGCAGTATGACGAGCGGAGTTGCGTCAGCGGAAGCTACGGACTGTTGCGCCCCACGCAATTCATGAAAGAGCTGATGAACGTCTGACAGCAGCTTTTATCCGCGGAAAAAGAAATTCCCGAAACAACAACAAGAAAACAATAACAACAATGAAATATTACAGCACCAACAGAAAAGCGCCTCTTGCCACACTTCATGAAGCCGTGGTAAAAGGACTCGCCGGCGACCGCGGGCTATACATGCCCGAGCGGATAAAGCCGCTGCCGAAAGAGTTTTATGACAACATCGGCAAAATGACCTTTCAGGAAATAGCCTGCACCGTGGCCGACGCCTTCTTCGGCGAGGACATAGAGGCCGACGCCCTGCACGCCATTGTCTGCGACACCCTTCAATTCGACTGCCCTGTAGCCAAAGTCACCGACACCATCCACTCTCTCGAACTCTTCCACGGCCCCACCCTCGCCTTCAAGGATGTGGGTGCGCGCTTCATGGCCCGCCTGCTGCAATACTTCATACGGCGTGATGGCAACGGAGACCCAGTGCATGTGCTCGTGGCCACAAGCGGCGATACGGGGTCGGCCGTGGCCAACGGATTCCTCGGTGTCGACGGCATACACGTGCACGTGCTTTATCCCAAAGGCAAGGTCAGCGACATACAGGAAAGCCAGTTCACCACTTTGGGCCGCAACATCACCGCCATCGAGGTTGACGGCGTGTTCGACGACTGTCAGGCACTGGTGAAGAGTGCCTTCATGGACGAGGAACTTAACAGACACATGCAGCTCACATCGGCCAACTCCATCAACGTGGCCCGCTTCCTGCCGCAGGCCTTCTACTACTTCAACGCATACGCACGGATGAAGGAGCGCGGCTTGGCAGACAATATGGTGGTGTGCGTGCCCAGCGGCAACTTCGGCAACATCACCGCGGCACTCTTCGGCCACCGCATGGGCCTGCCGGTGAAACGCTTCATAGCCGCCAACAACGCCAACGACATCTTCTACAACTACCTGCAAACGGGCGAATACAACCCCAAGCCCAGCGTCCGCACGATAGCCAACGCCATGGACGTGGGAGACCCGAGCAACTTCGCACGCATCACCGACCTCTACGGCAGCAACCACGAAAGCATCACCCGGCTGATAAGCGGCGCCACCTACACTGACGCTCAGATAGCCGAGACAATGGCCGCATGCCACCGCGAGACCGGCTACATACTCGACCCGCACGGTGCCTGCGGCTACCGCGCATTGGCCGAAGGGCTCCGCCCCGGCGAGACCGGCGTGTTCTGCGAGACGGCCCATCCCGCGAAATTCAAGGAAACGGTGGAGCGGATTATCGGCACAGAAGTCGACATACCCGAGCGCCTCGCCGTATTCATGAATGGTAAAAAGGAGAAAACACCCATGTCAAAGGAGTTCGGCGACTTCAAAAAGTATCTGATGAAACAATGACCCGGTGAATAACGGCACAGTGAAACAACGTACATAATGGAAAGGACAAAAGACAGGATGACGCACACAAAGTGGGCTTCCTGTCTTTTTTGTATAACGGTTTTCCGTGATTTAGACCGTTCCACGCCAACATTATGTACAAAACACATCCAATTATCGACAATAATTTATTAAATTTGTATCTGTTATTTTCAAGCAACCAAATGAAACGAACATCAACAACCATAATAATGAAGGCTGTCGCAAGCCTGCTTTTTATTCTCTATACAACAGTTTCCACAGCCAACGACGCCGATGACTTCGCACGTCTGAGAGCCGTTGCAGACAGTTTCCACTCAGTGGGACACACCGACTCGGCCATTGTCGAAGCCACACG
>NZ_URNN01000176.1 GCF_900549175.1 uncultured Prevotella sp.
GGGTGCCGCTTCGCTCTGCCCCGGGCTATGTGCTTGCTGCCCCTGCGGGGCGTACCAATAATTTACGGTATGTTTTTCTCCTGAAGCAGCCTGTCCATCTCCTCAAACTTGCGTCCCATGTTCAGGTTCAGGTAGATTCTGTAGAGTGCGGGAGCCCACTTGTCCTTTTCGCCGGGAGCCAGCGCCCTGTATTTCTCCATATACGGGCAGGCCTTGGTGTAGAGTTCCCTTATCCGGTCCTTCACCTTCTTCGACGGGCCTCCCCCGTTCTCTGCATCCAGAGCCATGTTGAGATATGCCGTGGCGGCACAGAAATACGGTTCGGGCAGGGAGTCGTTGATGCCTATCAGCATGTCGCTCGTCTCCACGCAGTCTTCGTTGCGCCCCATGTTGAGCAGCACCGTCGACTTTGCCATCAGAAACAGCATGTTTTTTCCGTCAACGGCCAGGGCCCTGTCGGCCACCACGAGCGCGCTGTCGAGCATGTTGTGACCAGCGTAGTAGTCCATCAGTCTCGGAAAGAAATACTGGTAACGCGGAAAACGTCCGAACCCCTCGCGCAGCGCGGCCACATACCCCTGCGTGTCGCCCTTCTTGCGGCATGCGGCGGCCTTGAAGCGAAGCAGCTGCCGCAGACGCGACGTGTCTCTCAGAGCCATGTCGTAATGCTTCATGATCATCTCCGCACTGTCAAGCCTGTAGCCGCAGTACGCGGCCCAATAGGCGGCTTCGGTCATCCTCGGGTCGGAAGCCGTGTAGTCACGGCCTTCAAACAGCGGCTGCCTGCCGCAGTCTATGTACATGTCGTAAAACGAGAAGGCGGCGTCATATTTCCCCTTTCTCACATGATATGCCCCGCCGTTGTACAGGTTGGGGCGGTAGCCGGCCAGCTCGGCAGCGTTCCGGCGCCTGTATTTCGGACGTGCGCTGCCGTGCCTGTCGGGCATGGCGTCTATGGAGTCGAACCGTTCGAGCACGGTGAACATGCGCTTCGTGAGGTCGAAGAGAGCCGCCGTATCATATTTTTCCTTCAGATACAGTTTCTCGTTTCCCTTGTCATATTGTTTTTTCACTATCTGATACAACAGCATGTGCACCTTCGCTTTCGTCCGGCACACGGAGTCGCGCGCGAGCAGATCGGCCACGGTCTTCTCCGCCTTGTCCAGATTGTTGCCGCTCTTCAGATAAGACCGTGCCTGAGCAAGCTCCTTTCGCTGGGCTCTCAGGCACGGTGTTGTCAGCAGTAAGAGAAGCAGTATGTATACAAGCCTCTTCATCACTTGGTTTTTCGTTTTTTTATCCCTGTTCTTTTTACCTTGTCAGTTTGCCTGCAGGTCGTTTCCGGGAGTTACTGTCCGAGCAGCTTCTCCATCTCGGCCGACTTCTCCTTCTCTCCGAGCGAATAGTAAATCTGGTAGAGAGGGTAAGCCCAGTTGGCCTTCTCGCGGTTGGGGTCGAGCTCGCGTGCCTTCTCCAGATATTCCTTCGACTGCAGCAGAATCTCCTTCACCTTGTTGAAGTTCTCTTTGGTCAGGTTGCCCGTCTTCTTGTCGGCCACCTTGTCCTTCAGCTCGATGGCCTTCGAGTTGAGGCACACTCCGGTGTTGAATATCACCTGCACGAATGTCGGGTCTATCTCGGCGGCCTTCTTGTACGATGCCACGGCGTCATCCCACTTCTGTGCGTTCATCTCGGCCTCGCCCTTTATGGCCCATGCCATCTTGTTCTGCGGATTGGCGGCCACTTCCTCGCCGGCCCACTTTGCCATGGCGTCTCTGTCGTTAGACTTTATGTAGTAGTCCATGAGCAGGTTGAAGTATCTGTCCTCGTCGGGATGCTGCTTGTGCAGGTCCTTCAGTGTGTTCACGTAAGCCAGGGTGTCCTCCTTGGTCTTGGCGCCGTCTTTCTTGGCGAAGAGAAGTATCTCGTTGGCGTCGGCAGTTCTCGTGGAGTCTTCGGCGGCCACCATGGCGTAGCGCGTGGCGTTGGCATAGTCCTTGTTCTGGTAAGCCAGCAGACCGGCGAAGTAGGCTATCTGCGAGCGGTACTCGTCCTTGGACAGGTCGACGCCCTCGAACATCGTGCTTGCCGTGCAGTCAATATACAGTCCCCAGGCCTTCTGTGCGTCGGCCGTGTTCTTGTGCTTGTAGGCATAGTCTCCGGCCTGTATCAGCCCCAAGCGCCCGTTGGTGTATCTGTCCTGATTGGCCTTGCGGAAACGTATCTTCACCTTTCCCTTCTCGTTGGGCAGCACATCGTACTCGTCGCACTTCATGGCAGCCTCCATGGCGCTGACGATGCTTGAGAACATAAGTGCCGAGTCGGCCTCGGGCTTGTCCTTCATCACGGCATGCTCGCCGGCCACCTGCGCCTGATGCTCGTAAGCCTTGAAGTGGATGTTGTTGAGCGTGTTCCACGCGGCAGCCTTATCGGTGGTTGCGTCGGAAGTCAGTGCGGGAGTTATCGTCTTCACGGCTTCCGCAAACTCACCCTTGTCCGAGAGTTTCTGTGCCTGTTTCACCAGATCGTCTTGGGCAAATGCAGTGGTTGCGGACATGGCTGCCACCACTGCCATCATCATAATTTTCTTCATTGTAGTTAATTTGTTTAAAAGTTAATCTCGTTCTTTGCTTATGCTTGGGGAGCCCCCGGGGATTTTATTCCTCCGGGGTGTTCACGTCCGCATTTCCGTCGGCTTCCTCCTGCTCCGCCACTTCCTCGTCGGTGGAGCTCATCACCTTGCACACGCCGGCTATGGTGTCGTTCTTCTTCGTGAGGTTTATCAGGCGCACGCCCTGTGTGGCGCGTCCCATCACCCTTACGTCGGCCACCTTCAGGCGTATCAGTATGCCGCTCTTGTTGATGATCATGAGGTCGTTTTCGTCGGTCACCACCTTTATGGCCACCAGACGTCCGGTCTTTTCTGTGATGCTGAGCGTCTTCACGCCCTTGGCGCCGCGTGCCGTCTTGCGGTAGTCTTCGATGTCGGTGCGCTTGCCGTATCCCTTTTCGCTCACCACCATGATGGTCTCCGTCTGCGGGTCGTTCACGCACACCATGCCCACCACTTCGTCATCGCCGCCGTCGAGGCGCATGCCCCTCACTCCGGTGGCCACGCGTCCCATCACCCTCACCTCGTTCTCGTTGAAGCGTATGGCGCGGCCGTTGCGGTTGGCTATTATCAGTTCGTTGTTGCCGTTGGTCAGGCGCACGCCCACCACCTGGTCGCCCTCGGCTATGTTGATGGCTATCACGCCGTTGGCTCTCGGACGGCTGTAGGCGTCGAGGCACGTCTTCTTTATTACGCCGTTGCGTGTGGCGAATACCACGTAGTGGTTCTTGACGAACTCCTCGTCGTCAAACTTCTTTATGCGCAGCACGGCGTTGATGGCGTCGTCGGCCTCAATGTTGAGCAGGTTCTGTATGGCGCGGCCCTTCGAGTTCTTGGCCCCCTCCGGTATCTCGTAGCACTTCAGCCAGTAGCAGCGGCCCTTCTCCGTGAAGAAGAGCATCGTATTGTGCATGGTGGCGGGATAGATGTACTCGGTGAAGTCGGAGTCGCGCGTCTGCGCGCCCTTGCTGCCCACTCCGCCGCGGCTCTGCTCGCGGAACTCGGTGAGCGCCGTGCGCTTGATGTAGCCCATGTGGCTGATGGTTATCACCACGGGGTCGTCGGGGTAGAAGTCTTCGGCGTTGAACTCCTCGCTGGAGTATTTTATCTCGGTGCGGCGCTCGTCGCCGTACTTCTCCTTCACCTCCTGCAGCTCGTCCTTCATCACCTTCTTGCACAGTTCGGGGTCGTCGAGTATCGACTGCAGGTAGGCTATGAGTGCCTGCAGGTCGTCGTACTCCTTGTGCAGCTTGTCCATGTTCAGGCCCGTGAGCTGCGCCAGGCGCATGTCGACGATGGCCTTGGCCTGCACGTCGTCGAAACCGAAGCGTGCCTTCAGCTTCTCCACGGCCTCCTGCGGTGTCTTCGACGCGCGTATCAGGTGCACCACCTCGTCGATGTTGTCGCAGGCCACGATGAGCGCCTGCAGTATGTGCGCGCGGTCCTGCGCCTTCTTCAGGTCGAAGCGCGTGCGGCGTATGGTCACGTCGTGACGGTGGTCGATGAAGTGGCGCACGCAGTCTTTGAGCGACAGCAGGCGCGGACGGCCTTTCACCAGGGCGATGCAATTCACTGAGAACGAGCTCTGAAGGGCCGTCATCTTGAAGAGTTTGTTGAGCACCACGTTGGCATTGGCCTCGCGCTTCACGTCCACCACGATGCGCATGCCCTGACGGCCCGACTCGTCGTTGACGTAGCTTATGCCCTCCACCTTCTTCTCCACGGCCAGGTCGGCGATGTACTTCACCAGGTCGGCCTTGTTCACGCCGTAGGGAATCTCCGTTATCACTATCTTGTCGTGGGTGTCGCCGCTCTCTATCTCGGCCTTGGCGCGCATCACTATGCGGCCGCGTCCGGTCTCGTAGGCGTCTTTCACGCCCTGTATACCATATATATATGCCCCGGTGGGGAAGTCGGGGGCCTTGATGTGCTGCATGAGCCCCTCGGTGTCTATGTCGGGATTGTCGATATAGGCGCAGCATCCGTCTATCACCTCTCCGAGGTTGTGCGTGGGTATGTTTGTCGCCATTCCCACGGCGATGCCGTTGCCGCCGTTTACGAGCAGGTTGGGAATCTTCGTGGGCATCACCGTAGGCTCCTCGAGCGAGTCGTCGAAGTTGTTGGCCATGTCCACCGTGTCCTTCTCCAGGTCGTCCATGATGTGCTCTCCCATCTTCGACAGGCGGCACTCCGTGTAACGCATGGCGGCCGGCGAGTCGCCGTCCACCGATCCGAAGTTACCCTGTCCGTCAACCAGCGTGTACCGCATGTTCCACTCCTGGGCCATGCGTACCAAGGCTCCGTATACCGAACTGTCGCCATGGGGGTGGTACTTTCCGAGCACCTCTCCCACCACGCGCGCACACTTCTTGTACGGTTTGTCACTGGTATTGCCGATGCCGGCCATTCCGTAGAGTATACGGCGGTGCACGGGTTTGAAGCCGTCGCGCACGTCGGGAAGGGCGCGGGCCACGATGACTGACATCGAATAGTCGATGTAGGAGGATTTCATCTCCTCCTCGATGTTGATTTTAATGATTCTGTCTTGATCTAATGTCTGATCCATTGGATGTTTTTAAAAATATATCTCTGTTTCGTTATTATTCCCTTGTTTTCTCTTGGCTACCGCCCCGCCGTTGTTCCCGCAGGGGGTGCCTCACGCAGGGTATGCCATTACGCAGGGAGGTGCCTCCCGCAAGGTTGCCGTTACGCAGGGTTGCCCCGGCCGGATTCTTGAGAGTAATCATACCTCTTCACTCATCACTCTGCACTCTGACCTCTTCACTCTTGCTTTTTTTGCAAAAATGGCGTTTAAGCGCATTTCCGGCCGTTCTGACGGCATTTGCCTCTTTTTAGCTTTCAAAGATACTACATTTTTCCAATATAAAAAAATATATTAAGTAATTTTAAACAAACGCCGCACAGACGGATGCCGGCAGGCCGGTCCGCTCCCTCATGCTCCGGCACACACCGCACCGGAGTACGAAATTGAAAGCACACGTCACGCGCACACGCCGCGGCGGCACAACGGCATGTTCTCCAAAACGGAAAAATGTTCTCCGGAAAGGGAAATTTGGGACGGAAAATATGTTTTTTTGTCTCCGTTTTGCCGTTTTTGGTACGAAAAATGCCGTTTTTGGTACAAC
>NZ_URNN01000177.1 GCF_900549175.1 uncultured Prevotella sp.
GGCAATGATTTGTGCTTGTCAGGCTATTGGCTTAACTCCTTAACTCCCTTTAACTTCTTAACTCCTGAAATCAACTCCCCGAATTATTGCTGCCAGATATATTATTGTTACGCGTATTTTTAGTAACTTTGCGCCGTTTTTATTTATCAAACTAACGATCATAAGATGAAACAGACGAAGATTGTGGCCTCTGTCAGTGACAGACGGTGTGATGTGGACTTTATCAAACAGCTTTTTAACGCCGGTATGAACGTGGTGCGTATGAACACCGCCCATGCCACGCCCGACGGACTGCGTGAGATTATACGTAATACGAGGGCTGTGTCCAATCATATCGGTATATTGATAGACACCAAGGGGCCTGAGATACGCACAACGGGGTGCGCGGCACCGATAGAGTACAAGACGGGTGACGTGGTTAAAATATTCGGTCGTCCGGAGATGGATACCGAGCACGACATCGTGAATCTGTCATACGTTAACTTCGCCAGCGACGTGCATGAGGGTTGCCACATTCTCTTTGACGACGGTGCCCTCGATATGAAAGTGATAGGCATCAACGGGCCGGCAGTGATAGCCCAGGTACAGAACGACGGTGTTCTCGGGGCTCACAAGAGTGTAAATGTTCCCGGGGTGCACATCGAGCTGCCTTCACTCACCGAGAAGGACGTACGCAACATACACCTTGCCGTTGAGGAGGATATCGACTTCATAGCCCATTCGTTTGTTAGAAGTGCGGCCGACGTGAAGGCTGTGCAGGACATTCTTGACGAATGTGGCAGCGACATCAAGATAATATCGAAGATAGAAAATCAGGAGGGCGTAGACAATATCGACGAAATCATCGCCGCATCATACGGCATCATGATTGCCCGCGGCGACCTTGGCATAGAGGTGCCGATAGAGCGCATACCCGGCATCCAGCGCAACATAATACGCAAGTGCGTGCGTGCCAAGAAGCCGGTGATAGTGGCCACGCAGATGCTTCACACGATGATAAACAACCCGCGGCCCACGCGTGCGGAGGTAACCGACATTGCCAACGCCATATACTACAGTACCGACGCCCTCATGCTGAGCGGTGAGACAGCCAGCGGGCGCTATCCCGTGGAGGCTGTCAGAACGATGGCGCAGATTGCAGAGCAGGCGGAGAAAGACCGTCAGAAGGATAACGACCTGGTGATATCCATGTCCGACAACTGCGACATCACGGAGTTTCTCGCCCACAACGCCATTGAGGCTACCGAGCGTTTGGGTGTAAAGGGCATCATCACCGACAGCAAGACCGGGCGTACGGCCCGCCATCTGGCCGCTTTCCGCGGTCCCAACCCTGTGTTGGCGGTGTGCTATAAGGAGAAAGTGCAGCGGTGGCTTGCCCTGAGCTATGGAGTCATATCGGTTGCCCAGCACGATCAGGTGGGCCGTCAGGAGCAGTTCATTGCAGCCCTGCGTATGTTGCGGCAGAAGGGGTACCTCAAGATGGAGGACAAGATAGCCTATCTGAGCGGAAGCTTTGCCGCCGGCGGCAGCACCACTTTCCTCGAGATAAACACGGTGAAGGAGGTTTTCGACCGTTCTTACCAGTTCCACTTGCCGGTATGATTTTTAAGGAGTTAAGGAGCTTTTTGAGGAGTTAAGGAGTTAAAGGGAGTTAAGGAGTTAAGCCAAATGTTCCGGCAATAATTTTTGCTCATGAAGCTATTGGCTTAACTCCTTAACTCCCTTTAACTCCTTAACTCCTTAAAAACACTCCTTACCTTACAATGATTTTCTCCGTTACTACAGTGCCGTCGGTCATTTGCCGTTTGCGTATGTTCACGCCCTTGCGGGGTTGTGCCACACGTGTGCCGTTGGTGTCGTAATAGGTCACTCCGGCCACTTTGGCTCCGCCGTCTTCCTTCACTCCGTCCACTCCGTCGGCATAGTAGGTTGTCTTGACCAGCTCGAACGGGAATCCCGTAAGCGTGGCGGCACCCTCGTAAACGATGTTTCCGTCTTTGTCTATCGTCCAGTAGATGTTTCCGCTCGTGCCGGAGTTGTGTATGGCGAAGAACATTGTTCCGGCGGCACCCTGCAGGCGGTATACCTTGAATGTCCTGCTTCTGAGCACGCCGCTCTTGTCTATGCCGGTGCCGTCGAGGCGTGACAGAATGTCATAACGGGCCGATGTTGAGCGTGTGATGTTCCATATCTGCTTCAGCGGAGCGGTCTCGTCCTTCTCTGCCAGTACGGGTGAAGTGCCCACACCGCCGGTGTTGGTCAGGTATCTGCCCGAGGCGCGGTCGATGATGTAGTAGTCTGCCACATCCAGCAGGCGGTCCTCGCTTTCTGTCACGAGTATCTCGTAGTCAAAGTTGAGTTTCTCTCCGGTCTTCAGTGTGTACTCGACAGTGTATGTGCCCGATGTCTGTATGTTGTCGATGGTTATGTCCGGGCCTGTCGAACCGTCGCTCCATTTCCACTCTCCGTCGCTCAGTATCTCGGGCATTATGATGGACAGTTGTACGTTCTGCCCCTGGTTTACGATTACCTTGTTCTGGTTCTTGTACATTCTTCCGTCAACAACGATGCTCTGTATGCCGTTGATGATGTTGAGGTGGAAGTTTTTCTGCGACACGCTTCCGCCCTGATTGGTGTACTGTACGGTGTATGTGCGGTCGGACGTGATGTTGGGTATGACGATAAGGTTGCCTTTTTTGCCGTTGCTCCAAAGATATTCGTCGCTCCATCCCGTGGTGTTGCCGGCGTAGAGTATTACGTTCGAGCCGCAGAGTACGGTCATCACCGTATCCTGATAGATTGTCCCGTCGACAGTGATTTCCGGATAGAGAACGTCGGGGTTGCTGTCGCCGGCAACGGCAATGGAGAACGACTGTGCCGACTCAGTGCCGTTGTCGGCCGTGTAGTGCACGCGGTAGATGTGGCTGCGGTCGGTCGTGACGGTGATTTCTTTCGTCGTCTCACCGGTGTCCCACTTCCACGAACCGTTGTCCGCAACGCCTTCGGGCAGTACCGGTATCAGTGTCACAGTGCCTCCGGCGGGTATTGCCTTTGTCTTCACCACCTCAAAGTTGTACTTCAGTCCTCCGAGGTTGGTCTGCTCGAGCGTCTCGCCGTTGTATATCATCTTGCCCGACAGTATCACGGGAGCCTTGTCGGCCGTGGTGGCCGGACGGTAGTCCATCAGCGTGGTGAAGCCCAGATGGTCGAATCCTCCCGATGTCTCCCCGTAGTTGCCGCCTCCGGCATCTGTTCCGGCGTCGCCTCTCACTGTTTCTGCGGCCTTGCCCGAATACTGCATTTTCACGCCGCGTACTCCTTCATAATATCCCACAACGCGGTCCCAATACGGGCGCCAGCCTCCCAGTCCGCCCTCGTTGGGTCCGTCCTGCTGCCATCCGGCACCCATCCATCCGCGGCAGTCGGCGTAGTTGTAGCCGGTCCATGGCAGGCTGCTGCCGGCCACCCCGCAGTAGTTCAGTGCCGCTGTAAATTCGAGTCCGGCGGCAAGACGGTCGTCCATATATGCGTAGAGGTCGTCACCCTGGTTGTATGCCACCTTGCAGATGTCCACTGCCAGACCGGCTGCCATGAGTGCATGACCCTGGTCGCGGCCCGACTCCTGCATCTGTCCGAGGTAGCCGAACGGCCCGCGCTCGTCAGGATGCACAACCGGTACGAGGTTTCCTATAAACTCATTGCATCCGTCGTTGAGTATCACACTCTGGCCGGTACGGTCGGCAACGAAAGTTCCCACGTGGTCATACTTATAGAACGACACTCCCTGATTGTAGATATGCACGTCGTCGCACAGTATTCCGATGTTCATCAGGCAGAGCGCATTGCACAGTCCCCAGTTTGACCAGTAGTGTCCGGGGCGCTGCCCCTTGTTGGAGTTGGCCCAGTTTGCCCACGTGTCGTGGCGGCGTCTGAGGAAGTCGCATGCCACGGGATACCACGTCTTGAGCATGTATTGCTTGAACTCGGCAAAATCTTCGGCGCTCCAGCCCTCGTAGTCGCGCATCAGCTCGGCAGCCTGTGCAAACTGATATCCTGTAAGCCCGGCCGCCAGTGACATGTTGGTGTCGCCGCTCACATACTTGTTTCCCCTGGCCCAGGCCATGAGCACGCGCACGGCAGCGTCGGCATTGCCTTTCGTGCCGTCTATCTTCCAGCGCAGCGCATTCTGGTAGGCCATGGCGGCACCTCGGCATGCGTTCATGTAGTTCTGGCCGCTGCCGCCTCCGCGTATGATGGTCTCCACGGGCCACGTAGCCACATCGGCCTGTGCATATCCGTTGCTTCGCAGCACGTTCATGGCGGCAGTGATGGTGGGGTCGCCGTCGGCCAGCATCTTCTTCACGCGGTCGAAGTCGGCCTGTGTGTGCAGTCCTCCGGGATGAACGAAGCCGTGTCCCCCGGCGCTGAATGATGTGGCTTCGCCCAGTTTCACGCCCTCCGTTGCCTTGGCGTTGTCGTATGCGGCCTGCAGCACTGCCATGTGCTCGTCGGCAATTATCTGTGATACGGCTGCGGCGGCTATCAGCGACTTGCATATCGTTATCTCGTCCTGCAGCTCGTCGAGGGCATTCTGCAGATAGTTGCCGCCGGCGCCGGCTATGAATTCTTCGCACTCCTTGACGAGTTTTGACAGCTCGGCGAAGTCGGCAGGGTCGCCGTATTTGTATTCATGCTCCAAGTCGGCGGTGAGTGATGCCAGTTCCTTCAGCTCGTCATCAGACACCGCAGCGTCGTAAACGCGGAAGTCGGTGACGAAAGTTCCCGTAAGGTAACTGTCGGCGCTGAACGGGGCGCGGCCTATCCAGCAGTATGCCGGAGCCGATGTGAACGTCGTGTTGAGCACGGGCATGCCTGTCGCTTTCTGCACGAGTTTGCCGTCGATGTACAGTTCGCCCGTATCTCCGGCCTGTCTGTACAGCACATGCGACCATTTCCCCTTTTCAGCCTGAGTGCCTTTCTCCATGCCCACCTCGCTGCCCCAGCCGCCGGTGGATGTGGCAAAGCGCTGCGCGTTGAGGCGGTAGGCCATGTACGGGCCGTCGGTTTGCGTGTTGGCCTGCAGCGCGGAGAAAGCCCAGAGGAAACGTCCGGCACCGTCCAGAGATGCTTCCGTGGAGACGTAGTAGTATGCCGACACACTGAAGTCGGTAAGCGAGCTGACTATTTCGCCGGCAGACCGGCCCATGTCGAGATAGCCGGTGCCGTTGCCGAGGTCGAGCGCATGGTATTTTCCCATTTTGAACACCTTGGCTTCGTTTCTCAGTGTGGCGTCCGAAGCATTACCCGATGCGTCGGAGACTTGTGTCCCGTTGACGCCGTCGAATGTGTAATGCAGTTTAAGACCGGCGGTCTGCGCCGTTGCCGTAAGTCCGGTCATGATGGCAATGATGATCAAACCGGCCTTTCTTAATCTGTTTGAATGTTTCATTATAATGAAGTTAGTGTTAGTTGTTTTTATTATTCATTACTAAATATAATACGTTTGTCCCACCGCCGCCACTTGCTTGCAAAACGTTTTTTTTGAGTGTCATCTGTTATTTAAACGCAAAGGCGCGGAGGCGCAAAGGTTTTTTAGGAACCCCCCCGCCATTTTTATTGGTACGTCCCGCAGGGGCAGCGAGCACATAGCCCGGGGCAGAGCGAAGCGGCACCCCGGGTGTAACACGAATGTGGGCAATCGCCCTGAAAGGGCAAAAGCATTAAATATCAGTCACTTATATTGTGTA
>NZ_URNN01000178.1 GCF_900549175.1 uncultured Prevotella sp.
CAAAGTATCTGCAGCAGGTCGGTCGCGGACTTCGCAGGTCTGAAGGCAAGACCTCATGCGTGCTGATAGACAACGTTGGTCTTTACCGCGTGTTTGGTCTGCCTACCGTGGCATGGGACTGGGAGGCGATGTTCCGAGGGGAGGTTGCAGGCAAGGGCGTGTGCATGACGAAAGGAAGACACACGGACGGCACGTTGTCCGCCACTCCTGCCGAGGCAGTGCCGCAAGACGGCACTATGGAACTGATAGTGTCTCACGACAATCTGCTGTCTGCAATCGAAGAACAGGACAGGGAGCAGGCTGCGGAGAGGCAGAAGAAAACGTTGCAAAAGGAAGATAAGTTACAAGAGTTAAGAGCATGGCAGGATGCAGATACTGCGCTGTGGGGGCTGGAGACCGGAAGAAGCCGGGTGACCGGAGCCGTGTTTGCAGAAGTGCTTGACATTCGGTATGGGATGGCTGCTGTGAGATACGCCGACGGACAGTGCGTGCTGATTGACTCTTTGGGAGATGAGGTGGGGCAGAAAAGGTATTGCTGGATAATGAAATTCTCTAAAAACCATTTTCTGACGGTCGTTATGCCTGACGGAAGAAACCGTTTCGTTGACCTTTACAGTATGCAGGAATACGGGGAGCGCCCCACGGTGGTTTGTTTCGGGAATATAGAAATGCTGAAAACAGGGCGTACATATTACAGCCGTACCAAGCACCTGTATGTCAACAGGCAAGACATAAACGAAGAGTTTATCCACTACCATAAATACTATGTGGCCGTTTTTGACTATGACCCGTCGGAGTCATCTGACATTAACAAATCTCATAAAGACGCTATTGATAAATCCCATAAAGACGCTGTCGACAAATCCTGTAAAGGCAAATCCTTTAAAGACGGCTATAGAGGCAGGTACGCCTGTATGCTTGCCGGCGACCATGAGAGTTTTTACTGGCTATACCGCCGGTTGGCCGACGGGAGCATAATAGTGACCGACGATGACGGGAAATACTATCATGCGGGCGATGGTAAAGGACGTGAATATATAGGATGCCGTGACTCGGCTGCAGATGCCGAAAACTGTCTGGCGGAGATTGACCGTATTGCAGGACAGGCGGCAGAGAGATATCGTGCCGTAGGGGAAAGGAAAAGAGCCGAGATGCTTGGCATGGCCGATGATGCCGTGCCGTTCCGTTCCGGTTTGAAGTGGGGCCTGAAAGTGGGCAATAGCATTACCGTCCCACCGATTTACAGGAATGTAAAATCGCCGGTGGGCAGGTATTGCGCCGTAGAGAAGAACTACTGTCAATGGGGAGTGATTGCCATTGACGGCACGCTGATTGTCGAACCACGATATACCGATGTCGAGATAAGTATGCAGGGCACGGTGACAGTGACAAAAGTCACGGGTGGCAAGATTTCTATGAAACTGCCGTAAGGTATCTTACCCATATCGTGCCGTTGGGTTGCGGCTCCACGCTCTTCAGCGTGAGGGATGTCGGCAGACGGTTGTCGTCTTTTATACCGTCGAAAAGGGCCGTACGGCCTTCGCGTCCGTCAATGCCGGGCGCAATGAGCAGGCTTATCTCGTCGATGAGGCCGGCCTCGAGAAATCCACCGTTGATATGTCCGCCTCCGAGTAGGGCGAGACGCTCCACGCCGAAGTGCAGCCGCAGCATTTCCATGGCCCGTGGCAGGTCGATGGCCTCTGCGCCGGTGCATATCCACGATATGCCCTGACGGCGCAGTGTCTCGAGATACTCCTCCGGTGCCAGTTCGCTTACTATGCAGATGAGCGGTGCACCGTCTATTTCGGCCGTCGGCCAGCTCAGCCGTCCGCGTGTGTCTACGGCTATCATGTAGGCTGCCGCCCGCACGGCAACATGCACCGACGGATGTCCCGTAGGGATGTTGTCAACAGGGACAAAAGGTTCGGGAGCGGCACAGTAGTGCTCCATCGTCACCCGTCCCTCAAGCAGCGACGGGCAGTTGAGCGATTCCAGTGTCGAATAATATTCGTCACCGCTGATTTGGTCTACCATTCCGCAGTCTATCCGTCCGTCGACAGATGCCACCATGTGGCATATTATGTAAGGTCTCATAAGCGTCTTGTTCATTTTTCATTTTGTTTGCAAAGGTAGCTTGTTACCTGCAAACCGGCGTTAACCACATTACTGATAAGATAATCAATATTACTGATAGTAGCATGAGGCTTTAAAAGATTATAAACCATGTGAAATATCCGGCACCATCCTGCCGGATATTTTTTTATGTGGGATGAATGGCGTATATTTGCAATGTGACATGAAAGGAAGAAAAAGTTTGTTTAACCATTCAATTCAGTAAAACTATGATTATTAATAATGTACATGCACGGGAGATACTCGATTCAAGAGGCAATCCCACGGTAGAGGTGGAAGTGACGTTGGAGTCGGGAGTTATGGGACGTGCGTCGGTGCCGTCGGGAGCGTCCACCGGCGAACACGAGGCACTTGAACTGCGTGACGGCGACAAGGCGCGTTATGGCGGCAAGGGTGTGCTTAAGGCGGTGGATAACGTAAACAGAGTGATAGCTCCGGCTCTTATTGGCATGTCGGCACAGGAGCAGCGGCTCATCGACCACAAGATGATAGAGATGGACAGCACGCCAACCAAGTCGGTGCTCGGTGCCAATGCCATTCTCGGCGTGTCGCTGGCTGTAGCACGTGCCGCAGCCGCCGGTCTCAACATGCCGCTTTACCGATATCTCGGCGGTGTGAATACATACGTGATGCCGGTGCCGATGATGAACATCATCAACGGCGGTGCCCATTCTGATGCGCCCATTGCTTTTCAGGAGTTCATGATCCGTCCGGTGGGGGCATCTGGTGAGCGTGAGGCCGTGCGCATGGGGGCCGAGGTGTTTCATGCTCTGGCGCGTCTGCTCAAGAGTCGCGGCCTGTCTACGGCTGTTGGCGATGAGGGCGGTTTCGCTCCGGCTCTTGGCGGTATAGAAGATGCTCTCGACAGCATCTGTCAGGCCATTCGCGATGCGGGTTATGAACCCGGGCGCGACATTACGATAGCCATGGACTGTGCCGCGAGCGAATTTGCGACGTTCAGAGACGGCGAATGGTTTTATGATTACCGGCGTTTGAACGACGGCAAGGTGAAAGACCCCAACGGCCGTTGTCTCACGGCCGCAGGACAGATTGAGTATCTGGAGGAGTTGATAACCAAATACCCAATCGATTCCATTGAAGACGGACTCGGCGAAAACGACTGGGACAACTGGGTGAATCTGACACAGGCCATCGGCAACCGTTGCCAACTGGTCGGTGATGACCTTTTCGTTACCAATGTGAAGTTTTTGGAGAAAGGTATACGAATGGGAGCCGGCAACTCTATACTTATAAAGGTGAACCAGATAGGAACTCTCACCGAGACTCTTGATGCCATAGAGATGGCTCACCGGCATGGGTATACCACAGTCACGAGCCACCGCTCGGGAGAAACCGAAGACACTACCATTGCCGATATTGCCGTGGCCACCAATTCGGGACAGATAAAGACCGGATCTCTCAGCCGTACGGACCGTATGGCCAAGTACAACAGACTGATACGTATAGAAGAGCAGTTGGAGGGCACTTCTTATGGTATTGGGAGTTTTTTGTAATTGATAATTGAGAGTTTTGGGGAATTGAGAATTGAAAGTTGAGAATTGATAATTATGATTACTCTTGTTGCTAATCATAATTATCAATTCTCAACTTTCAATTCTCAATTCTTAATTTTCAATTACAAATTTTCCATGTCCCTTTTACTTTTCGACTTCGTAACGAGCCACACGCCCGAGAACACCAGCGCCACGGCCAGACCGTGACTCCAGCGGAAAGCGCCGATGCCGGTGAGCACGCTGACGGTTACTGAGACGAGCGGCTGCACATAGTTATATATGCTCACCACCGTAGGGCGTAGTGTGCGCTGGCCTATCATTGTGAGAATGTAGCTCAGATACGTGCCTACTACAACCACGTATGCCGTTTCAAGCCATGTCGAAGTGGGTACGGAGGCCCATGGTATGGCCGCCACATGACCGAACGAGAACGGCAGGATGAAGGCTACCGCCCATGTGAACATCCACTTGTTGACGGTGAACACTGAATAGCGGCGCACAAGCGGGTTGAACAGCGAGAGATAGAGTGCGAAAGAGAATTGGGCAAAGAGGCAGAGCAGGTCGCCGCGTATGTCGCCCACCTTGTCACTGGTGGCGGCAGCGGAGGTCAGTATAAGTATCAGAGCACCGCTGCATCCCATGAGCACACCTGTGGCTTTTTTGCCTGTGATGGGTTCTTTGAGGATGAGGGCGGCCAGAATCATTGCGAAGATAGGCATTGAGGTTGTTACGATGCTGGCATTGATGGGTGAGGTGATGCTCAGGCCGATGGTGTAGCAGCACTGGTTGCACACCAGTCCGAAAATGCCCGCCAGGGGAAATAGCATGAGGTCGCGCCGGGTGACGTGCTCACGTCGTGTGAAAAACGATGTTACCCAAAATAGTATGGCTGCACCGCAAACGCGGAAGGTTACCATGTCGATGCCGGTTATGCCGTGTGTCATGGCATCTTTGCCGAGAGGGGCCATCAGCCCCCAGAAGGCGCATGCCAAAAAGATGCTCAGATGCGCAATGAGCGGTCGGGTGTTTCTGTTATCCATAAAACAAAAAAATGTATGTTTGTATAAATCGGGTGCAAAATTACAAAAAATACGCATACTGCATGGCGGTTTGTCGAATAAAATGGTTATATTTGCTGACAGAAAACTAAAATACCGATATTATGAAATATGCAGAATACATAGAGGAGATTGAGATTGATTCGCTGTGGAGCGGTATGAAGCATATACGGTGGACGCTCGACCCCAAGGTGAACATTCTCAGCGGCATTAACGGCGTGGGCAAGAGCACCATACTCAACAGGGTGGTGCGCGGACTTATGCAGGGGGGCGAGTTTGCCAGCAACCGTATTCCCGGAGTGCGGATGAAGGTGATGCCGGAAGATGCCATACGGATTCGTTATGACGTGATACGCAGTTTCGACCGTCCGCTTATGTCGGGTGATGTGATGAACAAAATGGTCGACGCTTCGGTGACCACCGAACTCGACTGGCAGTTGTATCAGCTTCAGCGCAAGTATCTTGACTATCAGGTGAACATAGGCAACCGCATCATCGAGGCGCTGCAGAACGGCGGCTCTGAAGGCCCGCGGAAGGCGACGGAACTGTCGGCCCCCAAGAGCCGGTTTCAGGATATGATAGACAAACTGTTTGCTGCCACCGGCAAGCGTCTGATACGTACCAAGAACGAGATTCTTTTCACGCAGATAGGCGAGGAACTAACTCCTTATCAGTTGTCGAGCGGTGAGAAGCAGATGCTTGTAATACTGCTAACGGTGCTCATCGAAGATTCGCAGCCGTACATTCTTTTCATGGACGAGCCGGAGGTGAGCCTGCATATCGACTGGCAGCAGCGTCTGATAGACATGATAATAGAGCTGAATCCCAATGTGCAGATAATCCTGACCACCCACTCTCCAGCAGTGATAATGAACGGATGGATGGACAAGGTGACGGAGGTGAGTGATATAACGGTGTGATATTAGGAGTTAAAGGAGTTAAAGGAGTTAAAGGAGTTATCGCGGGCAAAGCCCGCTAAGGAGTTCTTGCCTTGCAAGCGGTCAAAGACCGAGCGAAAGCCAATAGCAGCATA
>NZ_URNN01000179.1 GCF_900549175.1 uncultured Prevotella sp.
CGCCATCGCAGTCATCGCCGCCGCCGTAGCGGGCACATGCCTCTACCGCCATGCCGCACCGCATGACAACGGCACGGCGGCACCGACTGACACCGTCTGCGCCTGCAACACGCTCACCGCCGACGGCCGCCCCGTGATACACTTCGGCGGCATCGGCGCCGATTCGTGCTTCACCCAGCTCTCGCCCTCACCCAGCATTATCTCCTGCGCCGACACCCTTCAGCTCTCCGCAGAGACACTACGGCGCATCGTCACACGCACCAGAGCGCGGATAAGACGGCAGACGGCAAGGCTCGACTCCGTCAACGACGAGATGCGCTACTACCTCGAAGTGCACAACGTGCAGGACGAAGGCTTCGGCATGATATCCGCACATGCCGAAAGCGTGGAGAGAGAATACCGTGAGCTGCTCGCCGCCGACTCCCTTCTGGGCAGCATCGCCCCCAACGCCCGCCTCGGCGTCAGCCGCACCGTCATACCCGGCAAAGCCGCACCGCGCGAAAACACATCCGGCGAAGCAGCTTCCCATGCCTCCGCATCCCGACATGACAATTCCTTTTTCGTAGCCGTCGGGGGCGGTGTGTGGCAGGGCGGCAGATGGATGAAGACGGCCAAAAACGGACGCGGACTCTACATCGGGCGCGACGGACGCGCAATATGCGGCACGTGGCACGCCGACACACTCGCCACCGGACGGCTCACCGACAGCCTCGGCACCTACCGCGGGCAGTTCGACAGCACCCTCTCGCCCTCCGGCCACGGCAGCCATACAGCCCCCGACGGCACGTTCTACGAAGGGCGGTGGCAGGGCGGACGCCGCCACGGCTTCGGCTTCGAGGTTGGCACAAGCCGCCTGAGAGCCGGAGAATGGGAAGACGGCAGATACCGCGGAGAACGCATGATCTACACCTCCGAACGCATCTACGGCATAGACATATCGCGCTACCAGCACGGCAAGGGACGCAAATACTACCCCATACACTGGAACCGGCTGCGCATCACCCACCTGGGCAAGGCCGACCGCAGGCGCACCGCCTCCGCCGAAGGCTACCCCGTGTCGTTCGTCTACATCAAGTCAACCGAGGGTGTCTCCATACGCAACCCCCACTACCGCAACGACTACCTGCAGGCACGCCGCCACGGACTGCGCTGCGGCGCCTACCACTTCTTCTCCACCAAGACCGGTGCCGCCGCACAGGCCCGCTACTTCATACGCCACTCGCTCTTCCGCAAGGGCGACTTCCCGCCCGTGCTCGACGTGGAGCCCACACACGCCCAGATAATGAAAATGGGCGGACGTGACGCACTTCTCGACGCCATACGCACCTGGATGCGCATCGTCGGCAGTCACACCGGTGTGCGCCCCATACTGTACGTCAGCCAGACCTTCGTCAACCGTTATCTGTCCGACGCCTCCGACATCAAGCGCGACTACAACATCTGGATAGCCCGCTACGGCGAATACCGGCCCGACGTGAAGCTGATATACTGGCAACTGTGTCCCGACGGCCGGATAAACGGAATACACGGCGATGTGGACATCAACGTGTTCAACGGCTACCGCGACCGTTACGACACCTTCCTCGAGACGGAGCTGATAAAGTGAGTTAAAGGGAGTTTTTTGGGGGAGTTAAGGAGTTAAAGGGAGTTAAGGAGTTAAAGGGAGTTAAGGAGTTAAGAAGTTAAGGAGTTAAGGAGTTAAGGAGTTAAGCCAAATGCTTTCAAGACGTGAAACATTGGATGTCCATCTATCCTTTATGCCGCTATTGGCTTAACTCCATTTAACTCCCTTTTACTCCTTAACTCCTAAAAAGATCCTTTAATGTAATCGACAATCCATGCGCCCACTTCCTTCGTACCGTAAGTGGCCCCACCCTCTACCTGTATCTCGGGGGTACGCACGTTGGCGTCAAGCGAAGCATCTACAGCACGGCGTATAAGCGCACCTTCTTCTTTCAGATCGAAATGTTCAAACAGCATGGCTACAGAAAGTATCTGGGCCAGCGGGTTAGCAATGTTCTGCCCCTTGGCCTGCGGCCACGAACCGTGCACGGGCTCGAATACAGGCGTGCTCTCGCCGGTGGATGCCGACGGCAGCAGCCCCATGGAACCAGAGATGCAGCTGCCCTCATCGGTAAGGATATCACCGAAGGTGTTTTCCGTCACCATCACGTCGAAGAACTTCGGCTCGGCTATCATACGCATCGAGGCATTGTCAACAAACATATAGTCGACATCCACATCGGGATATTGCGGCTCCATCTCCTTGGCTATCTGCCGCCACAGACGGCTCGAAGCCAGCACGTTGGCCTTGTCTACAACCGTGAGATGACGATTGCGGCGGCGGGCATATTCAAAGCCCACTTTCAGTATGCGCTCCACCTCGGGGCGGGTGTAATAGTTGGTGTCATAGGCCTTGTCGTTGTCCTGATACTTCTCACCGAAATACATTCCGCCGGTGAGCTCGCGGATGCAGATGAAGTCGGCACCGTCGACAAGTTCTGCCTTCAGCGGCGACTTGTGGACAAGACACTTGAACGTCTGCACCGGACGTATGTTGGCAAACAGCCCGAGCTTCTTGCGCATGGCCAGAAGTCCCTGTTCGGGTCGCACCTTGGCCGTAGGGTCGTTGTCGAACTTCGGGTCGCCCACGGCGGCGAACAGCACGGCATCAGCCTCACGACATGTGTCGTAGGTTTCTTCGGGGAACGGGTCGCCCACCTCGTCGATGGCGTGCGCCCCACAAAGGGCTGTCTTGTAAGTCACTTCGTGTCCGAACTTCTCTGCTATGGCGTCCATCACGGCGACGCCCTGCTCCATTATTTCCGGCCCGATACCGTCACCGGGCAATACTGCGATTTTTAGTTTCATTGTTTTTTTATTTTTTTAAGGGGGGGGGAGTTAAGGAGTTAAAAGGAGTTAAGGAGTTAAGCCAATACTCCATGCTCCTTATTTACCTTGGGGAATAAAGCATTTGGCTTAACTCCCAACGGAGCGAAGCGGAGTGATAACTCCATTTTACTCCTTAACTCCCTTTTACTACCTATCTTCATTATATCATATTCAACATTTTTATCGTAGCCTTGATGGCCGCCTCTGTCTGGTCGGCATCGAGACCGCGTGTGCGCAGCAGCTTGTCGCCGTTGCGCCATGTTATCACCGTCTGCACGAGAGCATCGGTACGGCCGCCGGGCGGGATGGTCACCGCGTAGTTGGCCAATGTGGGGAATGTGCGGTCGAGCTTCTCCTTATATATCTTACGCAACGCCTTCACAAAGGCATCATACTGACCGTCGCCCGTTGCGTCGGCAGAGTATTCCCTGCCGTCAATCTCAACACGCACACTGGCTATCGGCTTCAGTCCGTAGGCCAGCGACACCATGTAACTCACCAACCTGACACGCTCTTCGGGCGACGTATGCTTCAGCACGTCACTCACTATGAACGGCAGATCCTCCTGCGTAACAATCTCCTTGCGGTCGCCGAGTTCGGTTATTCGGCGCGTAACCTTCTGCGTCTGTTCGGGAGTGAGTTCGAGGCCCAACTCCTGAAGATTGCGCGATATGTTGGCCCGTCCGCTCGTCTTGCCGAGAGCATACTCACGTTTGCGTCCGAAACGCTCCGGCACGAGGTCGTTGCAGTAAAGGTTCTTCTTGTTGTCACCGTCGGCATGCACTCCGGCCACCTGCGTGAATACGTTTTCGCCCACCACCGGTTGGTTGGGTGCAATGGCTATGCCCGAATATCCCTCCACCAAGCGGCTCAGGTCGTTGAGCTTGTCTTCGTTGATGCTCGTCTTGGCATGAAACTGGTCTTTCAGAATCACCTGTACACTCGACAACGGCGCATTGCCGCAACGCTCGCCCAAGCCGTTCACCGTCACATGCAGGCCCTTGGCTCCGCAGAGCACGGCCCCGAGCGAATTGCTCACCGCCAGATCATAATCGTTGTGGGCATGGAAGTCGAAGTGAAGATCGGGATAGCGCTTTATCATCTTGCGGAAGAACTCGATGGCCTGCAGCGGGTTCATGATGCCCAACGTGTCGGGCAGCATAAACCGCTTTATGTCAGTGTCGCGCAACGCATCCATCATCCGGTAAACATACTCGGGCGAATCTTTCATGCCGTTGCTCCAGTCTTCAAGATATATGTTGACGCTCATACCCTTGGCGGCGGCATAGTCGAGTGACCGGCGTATCTCCTCGATGTGCTCCTCGGGCGTCTTGTGCAACTGGTGGGTGCAGTGCTTCAACGACCCCTTGGCCAGCAGATTGATTACCCTGCCACCGCAGTCGTCAATCCAGTCCACCGACAGATGCCCGTCGACAAAGCCGAGCACCTCCACCCTGTCGAGCATGTCTATCTGTCGGGCGTAACGGCAAATCATCTTCACGGCATCCTTCTCGCCCTCCGATACCCGTGCCGACGCCACCTCGATGCGGTCGACATTGACGTCGCGAAGCAACATGCGTGCTATCTGCAACTTCTCGTGGGGCAGAAACGACACGCCGCTGGTCTGCTCGCCGTCACGCAGCGTGCAGTCCATTATCTCTATGAACGGTTGTATCCTGTGGTATGTGTTGTCTACTTGTTGCACTTTTCCCATTGTTCGATTTTATCCTTGTTCTGTATCAGATAGTCGATATCATCGAGGCCGTTCATCAGACAATGTTTCTTGTATCCGTTTATCTCAAACCGCTCACTCCTTCCGGTTGCCTTGTTTGTGACCGTCTGGTGCGGCAGGTCCACCTCTACTTCCGTCTTCGGGTCGGCGGCGATGCTTGCAAACAGTTCTGCAAGAAAATCCTCGCTCACCACCACCGGCAATACAAAATTGTTGAGCTCGTTGTTCTTGTGTATATCAGCGAAGAAGCTGCTTATGACCACACGGAATCCGTAACCGGCAATGGCCCATGCCGCATGCTCGCGGCTTGACCCTGACCCGAAATTCTTTCCGGCCACGAGTATGCAGCCACCGTATGTGGGGTCGTTGAGCACAAAGTCTTTCTTCGGAGTGCCGTCTTCATTATACCGCCAGTCGCGGAAGAGGTTTTCGCCAAATCCTTTCTTGTCGGTAGCCTTGAGAAAGCGGGCGGGTATTATCTGGTCGGTGTCCACATTCTCCAAAGGCAACGGGACACATGTACTTGTTATTATGTTGAATTTCTGTTTCATATCGGTTTTTGTTTTTTTTAGGAGTTAAGGAGTTAAAGGGAGTTAAGGAGTTAAGCCAATACTCCATACTCCTTATTTATCTTGTGGAATAAAGCATTTGGCTTAACTCCCAACGGAGCGAAGCGGAGTGATAACTCCAT
>NZ_URNN01000180.1 GCF_900549175.1 uncultured Prevotella sp.
CAAAGTATCTGCAGCAGGTCGGTCGCGGACTTCGCAGGTCTGAAGGCAAGACCTCGTGCGTGCTGATAGACAACGTTGGTCTTTACCGCGTGTTCGGTCTGCCTACCGGGGCATGGGACTGGGAGGCGATGTTCCTCGGTGAGGTTGCGGGCAAGGGCGTGTGCACGTCAAAAGGCAAGCCCTCGGGCAGAACGTTGTCTGCCATGCCTGCCGAGGCAGTGCCGCAAGACGGCACTATGGAGCTGATAGTGTCTCACGACAATCTGCTGTCTGCAATCGAGGAACAGGACAGGGAGCAGGCTGCGGAGAGGCAGAAGAAAACGTTGCAAACGGATAAATCAGAGAAGAACTCTCCGGAACTGAAAGCATGGCAGGACGAAGAAAGCGGATATTGGGGATTGCGCTGTGGCCGGCGGAAAACTACCGGAGCGGTATATGCCGGGGTGTTTGACATACGCTACAATCTTGTGGCCGTGAGATTCATGAACAATAATTGCGGACTTGTAAACACCGATGGAATGGTTGTTTGGGAGAAGGGCAACTGTCGGTCGATGCGGTTTGCCAAACATCATTTCCTGACGGTGGAGACCACGGACGGTCATTCCCGTTTCGTCGATTTGTACGGCCTGCGGATGTATAATGAACGGCCGGAGGTGAGGCGGTTCGGAGATGTCGAGATGCTGAAGGTGGGGCAGGCATACTACAGTCGCACGAAGAGACTGTATGTCAACAATCATGGGCTTAACGGCGATTACGTTATAGACCGCAAATACTATGTGTTGATTTTCGATTATAAGACACCTTCATTCCATAATATGCAGGATTTGTCGGTCGACAGTTACCGGCATGGCTGCGTGTGTCTTTTCAGCGGCGACTACGAGAGCTATTATTATATATGCCGTTGGCTGGCCGACGGTAGTATAATAGTGGCTGACGATGCCGGCCGGTATTATCATGCGGCCGACGGCAGGGGTAGGGAGTATATCGGCTGTTGCGATTCGGCGGAAAATGCGGCTCGTTGCAGGACTGCGGTTGACCGCATATCGCGACAGGCGCAGGAGACACGCCGCGCTCTTGACACGGAAAAGAAGGAGAAAAGGCTCCGGCTTTTGGACAAGTCCGGCGATGCCGTCCCGTTCCGCTCGGGCATGAAGTGGGGGCTGAAGATAGGCGGGCGTGTTACGGTTCCTCCCGTTTACCGTAATGTCAGGCCGCCGGTGGGGCGGTATTGCGCGGTGGAGAAGAACTACCGCCAGTGGGGTGTCATTGCCATTGACGGTACGATGCTTGTGGAGCCGAAGTATCAGGAGATAGACATTGGCAATAACGGTATGGCGGTGTTGACATTTGTCACAGGAGAAAAGGTCTCTGTCAGACTGAAATGAATATGCGGTATATACAGATTTTTGCCGGAGGATTACTTATTTGTCATCGTAATGTCCGTATGCGGATATCACAAGAACGAGTACTTCCATATTCCTTACCTCATATACCAGACGGTGTTTCTTCGTAATGGACCGTGACCAATGGCCGGCACGGTCGCCTTTCAACAAATGGGGATGGCCGGTGCCTGTTGTCGGATGTTCTATGAGTTCGTCAAGTAACTTCATTACTTTCTTGAAAGCCGTCGGTTCATTCTTTTTTAGTTTGGCCAAATCCATTTCAGCCTCCGGCAAAAATTTTATGCTATACATAATGTCAAAGGCTGTTTAACCAGGTGTTCATATCTTCTTTATTGGTAAAGGTGATTCCTTCACCACGCCGTTCCTGTTCATGTGCACGCTCTATTTTTGCGAAAAAGTCTTCTTTAGTCATAAACGTATCATCATTTTCCTGCATTTTTTGGTCAGCGAGTTTTTTGATATACTCCACTGCACGTTTCATGAGGTTCTCGTCATTGGCAATGACGCTAAGTCCTTGAAACAAATCGGTATTGAGTTGCATTATTGTCATAAAACTTGAGTTTTTAATTGTCAGTATGTTTATTTCTATATTTTGCAAAGATAGCGATTTATTTTTGTAAGTCTGCATATCTTGCCCAATATCTTTTCTGACTAAATCGGACAATATTATTTTTCTAATATATGCGCGGCCAATCCGTCGGCGGCTTGGATGATGGCTGTGAGCGGATGGTCGCTCGCTTCGGATATGTTGCACTTGTCTTCGTAGCTCTGGAACGGCAGGTTCCACGCTCCCATGTGCCAGCGTATGGCGAGAATCTCGTCGTTGGTGAGTGTCAGCCCGAGGCGCAGAAGCATGATGACCGACTTTTCGCCGTGTCCCAGTGGGAAGCGCGAGTAGTCAGCCTCGTAGGTGTCGTACTGTTCCCAACGGTTCTGTTCGTCCTTGCGCCATTTCTTTGCGGTCTTGTAGATGTTGGCCTTGCATACGTCGTGCAGCAGGGCGGCGATGGTGACGCTCTCTTCGGTGAGCTGTCCGGCCAGTTCCGGCTTTATCCCAACCATCTGTTCGCGTAGCATCATTGCCATGCCGTGAACGTTGAGCGAGTGTTCCAGCAGTCCGCCCGCGTGGCTCAGGTGACGGTTGACGGAAGCCGGCGCCTCGAAGAAGCCTACCTTTTCGAGATATGCAATCACGCCGTCGATGCCTTCGCGCTTTGTGGAGCGGAGCAGGGAAATGAATTTGTCCTTCATATAAATTAAAAGTTAAGAGTTAAGAATTAAAAGTTAAGAGTTGAGAATTAAGAGTTGCGAATTGAAAGTTAAGAGTTAAGAATAAAAAAATATAAGAGTCAGGAACAAGAGGCAAGTGTTTTAACGCAGAGTCTGCAAGCGCGCAAAGATTTTATAATATCATCCGATGTTATGCTTCGCGCCTTTGCGGACTCTGCGTTTTTTTGTTGTCAGTGACAAACTGTTACTTCGTGCAAGGTGTCCACGGCTTCAACTGCTTGAAGAAGTCGTTGCCCTTGTCGTCGACGAGGATGAAAGCGGGGAAGTCCTCTACGGTAATCTTCCATATAGCCTCCATGCCCAGCTCGGGGTATTCCACGCACTCGATGCTCTTGATGCTGCTCTGCGAGAGCACTGCGGCCACACCGCCGATGGTGCCGAGATAGAATCCGCCGTGCTTCTTGCATGCTTCGGTAACGATGTCGCTGCGGTTTCCTTTGGCAATCATCACGAGACTTGCGCCGTGATCCTGGAATTCGTCCACGTACGGATCCATGCGGTTGGCCGTGGTCGGGCCCATCGAGCCGCAGGGATATCCCTCGGGAGTCTTTGCCGGACCGGCGTAGAGCACGGGATAATCCTTGAAATACTGCGGCATTTCCTCGCCGGCGTCAAGACGGGCCTTGAGTTTTGCGTGTGCGATGTCGCGTGCCACGATGATGGTTCCCTTCAGGTTGACGCGCGTGCTTACGGGATATTTGGTCAGTTCGGCGCGCACGGCGTCCATGCCCTTGTCGAGGTCGATGACTATTCCCGTGGTTCCCTCGCCCGGCTTGCGCAGCTCTTCGGGTATGAGTTCCGTGGGGTTGCTGTCCATCTTCTCCAGCCAGATGCCCTCCTTGTTTATCTTCGCCTTTATGTTGCGGTCGGCCGAACAGCTCACGCCCATGCCGATGGGGCAGCTTGCGCCGTGGCGCGGCAGGCGTATCACGCGGATGTCGTGAGCCAGAGCCTTACCGCCGAACTGTGCTCCGAGGCCTATTTTCTGAGCCTCAATGAGCAGCTTGTTTTCGAGGTCGATGTCGCGGAAGGCGCGGCCTGTCTCGTCGCCCGTTGTGGGCAGGTTGTCGTAATACTTTATCGAGGCCAGCTTCACGGTGAGCAAGTTCTTCTCTGCCGACGTACCGCCGATGACGAATGCGATGTGGTAGGGCGGGCAGGCAGCCGTGCCGAGGCTCTTCATCTTCTCTACGAGGAAGGGAAGCAGCGTGCCTTCGTTCTGTATTGTGGCCTTGGTCATGGGGTAGAAGTAGGTCTTGTTGGCCGAACCGCCGCCCTTCGCCACCATCACGAAACGGTATTCGGCACCCTCCACGGCCTCGATGTCTATCTGTGCCGGCAGGTTGCAGCGTGTGTTCACTTCGTCGTACATGTTGAGCGGGGCGTTCTGCGAGTAACGCAGGTTGTCCTGTGTGAACGTGTTGTACACGCCGAGCGACAGTGCTTCCTCGTCTTCGAAGCCCGTCCACACCTGCTGTCCCTTCTCTCCGTGGATGATGGCTGTGCCCGTGTCCTGGCAGAAAGGCAGCACTCCCTTGCATGCCGTCTCGGCGTTGCGCAGGAACTGGAGTGCCACGTACTTGTCGTTCTCCGACGCTTCGGGGTCGTTGAGTATCTTTGCCACCTGCTCGTTGTGCGAGCGGCGCAGCATGAACTCAACGTCGTGGAAGGCCTGCTGTGCGAGCATCGTCAGCGCTTCTTTTGATACCTTGAGGATTTCGTGACCCTCAAAATCGCCCACCGACACGCCTTCCTTTGAGAGCAGGCGGTATTCGGTGTTGTCTTTGCCCACTTGGAACATGGGGGCATACTTAAATTCCGGTGTTGTTGCCATAATAAGTTATATCTTTTTAGTAATGTTTGTCGTGACTGCAAAGGTATCTTTTTTTTCTGACATTCCGCTTTTTCTGCCGTGTAAAATATGCGGGCATGATGTAAAATTGCTTTTTCTGTTGTTGGCGGCGGTGGGGGGTGCCGATTCGTGATGTAAAGAAAACATGCCGGAAAAACGCTTCCGGAAAAATGATGAAATGGAAATGGCGGGTCGCCGGATATGCCGCTGTTTCATGGAAAACGTCTTGTTTTATGACAAAAACATGGATGCCAACATGCCAAAACGGCCTTTTTGTGTTCCTAAAAGCGCCTTATTGCAGTGCGAAACGGCCGCTTTTGCCATGCAAAACGGCGTATATCGGAACGCAAAGAGGTCGTTTTGGCACTGTTACGGCTCTGATTTTATTGCACACTTGTGGCGCTGGCTAATCTAATTGTATAAACATCAGGGCGTTAGACATGCACGTACTGTTTTGCGATATTTGCGGCCGGAGATGGTGATTTTCGTTTCATGCAAATCCTGCGGGGCTTTTTGTTGAATTAATTGGCTGAAAGTTTGGCTCCCGTCATGTGGCGGTCTGTTTTTTATACTAAAGAGTCAACAAGCAAGTGCAATATTACAAAAAGTTTTTGTAAAACTCTCTC
>NZ_URNN01000181.1 GCF_900549175.1 uncultured Prevotella sp.
GTCTCCGTGTTCTGAAAAAAATTCCTTTGCACCTTTGCTTTAAAATAAATCTCCGTGTCTCCGTGTTCTGAAAAAAATTCCTTTGCACCTTTGCTTTAAAATAAATCTCCGCGTCTCCGTGTTCTGAAAAAATCCTTTGTGCTTTTGCGCCTTTGCGTTTAAATTAATTTGCAACTGTGGTTGATTCAACCGTGGTTGCAAATAAAAAAACGGGAACTACGAGTTGTTTAATAAGTAAGAGTGATGAGTGAAGTATATCAAACCTCTTCACTCATCACTCTGAACTCTTCACTCATCACTCAGAACTCTTCACTCATCACTCAGAACTCTTCACTCTGTGAACTCTGACTTATAGAGCTAAAAGGTATATCCCATCGTGAGGAGAACCTGATTGCGCTTGTTGCTCACGTCAACGGACTCGGCTACGTTCGTGGCGTCGAGAACATCCTTGAAGGGAGTGAACGTACCGTCGGTCTGACTGTACTGGTAGGCGAGGTCGAGCGAGAACTTGCCGAGGCGGCAGCCCACGCCGGCGGTAAGACGCTGTGTGGCTTTCCAGTTGGTGTAGTCGGTCTGCGACTGGTCGGTGACGCCGTACGACGCCAGCGTACCGTCCTTGTAACCGTGCTTGTTGTACATCGGCGACACATAGTTGTAGCCGGCACGCACGAACAACTGCGGAGCCACCATCACCTCGGCACCCAACTTCAGCGTCGACACGCCCTTGAGGGTCTGCTCGGCATGACGCTTCATCGGTATGTCGGTGGACGATGTGGTGTTGCCGTCCCAGTCGTAGCCGTCAATCTCGCGGCTGTCAAGACTGCCGTAGTCGGCAAACTCATAGGATGCGCCAAGGGCGATGAAGTTGTCGATGGTGTGGCCGAGACTCAGACCGAACTTCCACGGGGTGTGCAGCTTGAAGTCGTAGCTGTTGTCGATGTCCCAACCGTTTATTCCGTTATAGTGAGGGTGGTTTTCATCAACATCCTTATACATTGCCGTGTAGTTGCGGGTGGTTAGGTCGTACCATGTAGGTGTGGCCACAGACAGGCCGATGCGGAAAGGCGAGTCTTCTATCGGACGGAATATTACGCCGGCCTTGAGGTCGAAACCGGTTCCGGTAATCTCGCGCGTGTCTTCCACGAGTACGCCGCCGAGACCATAATCATCCACTGTACCTTTATCATACAATTCCGCATACTCCGAATAGCTCTTGTAGTGTACATCGTGCACGCCGATTGTGACACCGAGGTATACGCGGTTGTTGAGGTTTCCGCTGATGTTGAAGTCGTACTGGCCGATGTATCCGGTCTGCACCCTATCCATCATATAGCGCTCGGCATAGGCAGGAAAGAAAATCTCCTTCTTATTCGGGTCAGGATTCAAATCAACGTACGGATTGTATATCATAGCGTTGTAATACAGATAATCCAACTGACTGTAGGCATAGTCATTTGAGAGAACCTCGTCGTTCTCTATAAACACATCCATTCCGGCGTAGCCCTTGTTATAAGACACCCTGTTCTGCGACCCGCCGTTTAGGGTGCGTCCCGCCGCGTTGAGTATATGGTTGAAGTTGCGGCTCTTGTGATAGTTGAACGCGAAGTTGAGGAAAGAGCTTTGCCCCATGCGGGTGGAATAGACGAAACCGGCCTGGTCGAAGCTCATGTTGGTCTTGTTGCCGTTGGCAAACTCCTGCGCATCCTCCTGCGTTACAAGTCCGAAAGAAAGGTTCGCCGCTGAGTGGCGGAAGAGTCCTATGCCCGCGGGGTTGGTGGAGATGGTGGAGAGGTCGGCTCCCAAAGCGTCCATGGCTCCTCCCATGCCCACGTAACGTGCCGTTCCATTGAGGTCTTTTGTTGCCAGTTCGGCATTTATGTATGTCTCCTGCGCTGTCATTCCGACGCTTGCCAGAAGCATGACAGACATTAATTGATATTTCATTTTTTAATTATTAATTATTAATTTTTAATTATTGCAAGTGCTCAACTCGTAGAGTTAAAGGGAGTTAAGCCATTTGCATTATGAGCATGAATATTGCCGGGACATTTGGCTTAACTCCTTAACTCCCTTTAACTCCTTAACTCCCTGCCAAGTGAAGCTTGCGAAACTTAAGTTATTAATTTTTTCGCGCTGAACTCGCACCCGCAATATTGCTGGTTGTAGAAACCATACTCGCGGATGATGGTAGCACGACGCTCGCTCAGTCCGCCCTTGCGCCAGTTCTGCTCCCACCATGTAACACCGGGATGGCGTGCTACGGCACGGCGACCGGCCTCGTTTATCTGGTCGAGGCTCTTCCAACGGCTCGACATCAGCGTCGTCGTTATGACAGTAAAGCCGTGTTCTTCGGCATAACGCGCCGTACGCTCCAGCCGCATGTCGAAACAGAGCTGACAGCGGCCGCCGCGCTCCGGCTCGTGCTCCAGTCCGGCCACGCAGCCGAGCCACGAGGCATGGTCGTAATCGTCGTCAACAATCTCAAGACCCAGTGCCGTGGCATAGCGCGTACACTCGTCCTTGCGTATTCTGTATTCTTCCTCGGGCCAGATGTTCGGGTTGCAATAATATATCACCGGCGTAACGCCATGCTGCATCAGACATTCGATGATGGCCGACGAACACGGTGCGCAACATGTGTGGAGCAACACCCGGGTGGCGCCTCCGGGAACCTCGATGGTGAATTTCTTTTTCATCCTGATAGCATATTTGCATGCAAACTTACAACAAAAACACGAGATTATACACCGGCTGCATGAAGAATCAGCAAAAAAAGACGTAACTTTGCAACCACAGCGTATTCACACACGCGGCAAATTTACCACCCGGAACATATATATACAATAATAATTATTAAGACAAAGGATTATGCTTGAAGAAGGACTGACACATACCGCCCGCACCACCGTGACCGACAACAACACTGCCATCGCCCTCGGCTCGGGCGATATGCCCGTGCTGGCCACTCCGGCAATGGTTGCCCTGATGGAAAATGCCGCCATGCTCGCCGTGGCACCACACTTGCCCGAAGGCTCGACAACCGTTGGCGGACATATAGACTCGTCGCACCTTAGTCCGTCGGCTGTTGGCTCGGAGGTGGAAGCCACGGCCGAATTGCACAGGATAGAGGGCAAGAAACTGTATTTCAAGATTGTGGCACGGCAGGGCGACACCGTCATAGGCGAGGCCACCCATCTGCGCTTTATAGTGGACAGGGAAAAGTTTATGGCAAGGCTCACCCCCGGCAGTTGAGGAGGTAAGGGGGCAGTTAACTCCTTAAGAATTCCTTAACTCTCTTGAATTATCTTATAATAAAAAAAGTCCCTTACGGGTACAATATCACATTCTTTTTTGTATCTTTGTACCCGTAAGGGGTTATTTTTATATCACAACAGTATTATTATACCCGTACGGGGTATTTTTAAGGAATTTTACTTATGCAGATAGGAGAATATATTCGTAACAAAAGGAAAGTGTTCAAACTCACGCAGATTGAACTTTCAGAGCGGACCGGCGTAGGCATCCGCTTCATAAGAGAACTGGAAAGGGGCAAAACCACCGTACAACTGGATAAGGTAAACCAAGTGCTATACCTATTCGGTGAAGAACTGCAACCGGCCAAAATGGAGATGTTATGACAAAAGCGAACATATACATCAACGACAGACTATGCGGTGTTCTCATAGAAAATTCCGACGGGTACACATTCCGGTACCATAAGGAATACCTCAGCAGTGAGGGAGCCGTTCCGCTGAGTCCCACAATGCCGCTACAAGAAGCGGAATACGAGAAGGAATTTATGTTTCCCGTGTTCGACGGACTGATACCAGAAGGATGGATGCTCGACATAGTGGACAAAACATGGAAGATAAACCCGCGTGACAGGATGAAACTGCTGGTCACGTGTTGCAAAGACTGTATCGGAAACATAAGCGTGAGAGAATATGAAGAAACCGATTAAAAAATGCCTCTGTTGCTACAAAGAAATTGCAGATGACAGTTTGGACCGCTATCATCCGGCATGCGCATATAAGTTGTTCGGAACCAGAAAAATTCCTGAGCTGACATATACTAGAGACAATATAGAAGAACTGGCTCTGCAGGTGCTCGAAACAAGCACCTCCATAACAGGTGTACAGCCGAAACTGTCGCTGGACATAAACCGCGGCGGCAGAAACGAGCCCGACAAGCTTACCATTGTAGGACTATGGGGCAATTTCATTCTCAAGCCACAAAGCCATATATACGACTCCTTGCCGGAATTGGAAGACCTGACTATGAAGATGGCCGAAGCTGCCGGCATCGCAACAGCCAGACACGGACTGATACTGATGGGTGACGGAGAAATGGCATACATCACCCGACGCATGGACAGGGACGACAACGGAAAGAAGTATTCCATGCTTGACATGTGCCAGCTGACAAACAGACTGACGGAACACAAGTACAGGGGTGCCTACCTTCAACTGGCCAACACCATCAAACGTTATTCCGCCTCACCAATACTTGATGTGCAGCGCTTTTGGACCATAGTCATATTTTCATGGATAACAGGCAATTCAGACATGCACTGCAAAAACTTCTCTCTGATAGAGACCGAAGGCGTGGGCTATACCCTATCACCGGCATACGACCTTTTGGCTGTACTGCTAACAGGAATAAACGACAACGACGAACTGGCCATGCCGCTTGTGGGAGCCGGAACTGATAACGAAGAAGTGAACAGCGGATTCGACCGAAATTCATTCATCAGTGCGATGGAAGCCTCGGGAATAGAAGGGAAAATAGCCGAAAACATTATCAACAAGCTGATAAGATGCCACGGCAAATGGTGTGACATCATAAGCTCTTCATTCGTTTCCGCAGAACTTATGGAAAGGTACAAATCGTTGATTGAAGAGAGAATAGGCAGACTGCAGCCGTAAGCTGTTGAAAGTGTAGGAAGTTAAGGAGTTAAAGGGAGTTAAGGAGTTAAGCCAATAGCCTGACAAGCACAAATCATTGCC
>NZ_URNN01000182.1 GCF_900549175.1 uncultured Prevotella sp.
TAACTCCTTAACTCCTTAACTCCTTAACTCCTTAACTCCTTAACTCCTTAACTCCCTTTAACTCCTTAACTCCAATAGAAATTTCTGTTCGTTTAAATTGGGCGGACTATTGTTCGTCTTGCCTTAATGTCTTTATTATTAAATAGTTATGCTTGTTTTCGTTCTCGCTAAACGTGCCGTCACTAACAGGTGGTGAAATTTTATTGCCGATAATGAATTATTGCTATTTTTGCGGTTGAAAACAATGATTTTTGCTACAATAACATAGTTTTTTGATGCAAATAAAATTGTCCAAGGCGGGCAGACCGTAATACGAGATAACTAAAAACCAATAGTAATATGACCTACTCTAACAATGTTGTCACCCGTAAGGGAGAGTCTTTTGCTGAAATATACAAGATGTATTTCAGCGATGTGAAACTCTATTTCCTGAAATACGCACATGACGAAATGCGTGCAGAAGACATGACGCAGGACTTGTTTGTCAAGTTGATGAGTTATGAGGATATGATTGTCGGAGAAACGGCAAAAAGTTTTATTTTCACCATAGCCCGTCGCATGGTTATAGATGATGTACGTCATATCGAGTTTGTTCGCAGGGCCGTATCGGGCTATATGGAAGAAATGAAGGAAAAACGTTTTTGGCAGGACTGCGAAACTTTGGAGTGCAAGCAGATATTGGATATGGAACGGCGTTTTTTGGATCGTCTGCCCCAAAAGATGGCACAAGTGTATCGTCTGACGCGTTTCGACGGTAAGACCGCAGACGAGTTGTCTGCCGATCTCGGCATCAGCAAGCGCACAGTGGAGTATCATCTCTTCGTGTCGCGCAAGGAAATACGCAGCAGGCTCAAGATGGCCATGGCTTTTTAGGAACGCGTGATGTCACTGTAGGATTTTCTGTATGTATTCCGTCGGCGTGACGCCTTCCACCTTACGGAAGGTGGAGAAGAACGATGTCTTCTTGAATCCGCATTGTTCGCTCAACGCCATGATGGTGAACTGTTTGTGCTTGCCGTCGCGTATGAATCTTTTGAACTCTTCGAGTCGGTATTTGTTGATGTAGTCGTAATACGGTTCTTTCAGATAGAGGGTGAACACCTGACTGAGCAGACTTGGCGACACCCCGAGCGCCGAAGCTATGTCGCTCATCTTCAGGTCTTTGTCGAGATAAGGCCGTTTTGCCTTCACATATTCGTCCATGCTGTTGAACAGTTGTGCCAGCTCTTTGTCGGTGATTCTTGATTTTTTGTATTTCTCGTTGTCCGTGTGTGCAAGTTCTTCTATCAGTGCCTCCTCCGTCTGTATATGTTCGCGCAGCAGGATGTTGGTTTTGCGGCGCCATCTGTTCCACCACCACAGTAGTATTATTACGGCAATGGCGAGTATTGTCTCCGCGTAGAACATAGGGGTGGGGTATACCCTTACGGTATAGGTCACGATGTCGGTGTCAATGCCGGCCATGCGTATCTGTACCGAATGTTTTCCCGGGGTCAGGTTGCCGATGGTTATGGGCTGTCCCAGTGCTTGGAAATGCCACTTGCCGTTGTCTGTGCGGTATTCGTAGAAGTCGCGGCTCTGTTTGCTGTAGTCTGTCAGTACCGGCATCATGACCAGGCGTGGCGTTGTTACATTCCATGCCACCGACAGTTCGTGACTGTCGTTTATTACCATCATTTCGCCATAACTGGCAGAAAGTTCACCCACTGTTACGTAATCGAGTTCCATTTTCGGCCGGTATGCTGACGTGATGTCTTTGTAGAGCCGTTTCTTTTCGGCCATCATCAGGCCGTTGTATGTGCTCACCCATACATGCTGACTGTCTTTCCCCAGGCATCCTTCGCCCATCATGTTGCGTTCTATTCCGCTGCCTGCGCCGAAGTGTATGATATGCCTCCCCGTGGCATCGGTAAGGAATACCCCCTCTTCCGTCACCATCCACAGACTTCCGTCGCTGTCGGCCTCAATGTCTGTCAGACGTTCCGACAGCACTCCGTCGGGTATGTCTATTTCGCCGAAACGGCTCATTTTCAGGTCGGTTTTGAACAGTTTCGATTCCGACCATGCGTAAACGGTGTCATTGCAGCCCGTCACGCGCAGTCCGTTTGTCTTGTCGAAAAATCCGTTGGGGAAGCCTTCCGTCTTGAATGCGTTTTCCCGCGAGAGATACAGGCACAGTCCGCGTGCCGAGCCTATCCATCCGTTGTTGTTGCTGTCAAACCAAATGGAGTATATGCCTCCGGGAATTTTCGAGTTCTTTTCCGTGTAGTTGTGTGTCACTTTGTTATTGTCTATGACAAACAGCCCTTCGCTTGTCGCCGCCCAGAGCCGTCCGGTGCGGTCGGAGGCAAGGCACCACACGGTGGCGTAGTTCAGTTGCGGGCAGTCGGGCAACCGGTCTGTCTTCATGGTTTTTATGTCCATTCTGAGCAGTCCGCCGTCGTATGTGGCTATATAGTAATAGTTTCCGTGCCGGCAAAAGCCCGTTATGGTGTGTCCGCCCATGTTGCCGGTGTCTATGTATCGTGTGGTTTGTGTCTCTTCGTTGGCAATCCAAAAGCCGTTGCCGGTGGCTATGAGCCGTATGCTGCCGTCTGCAAATGCCGTTTTTACCCTCATGTTGCGTGTGGTGAAGCCGGCCATGCTGTATGGCTTGAAAAAGTCGTACTCCTTGTAGCTGTATGCCAGTCCGTTTTGCAGCAGTCCGAACCAGTAGGTTCCTGCTCTTGTTCTGATGAAGGTGGTCGGCGAGTTGTCCGGCAGTGCGAAGCCGTCGGTGTTGTTGGTGGCGAAATGCTCCTTTATGGTCTCTTCGCGTGCGTCGAGCACATATCCGCCGTTGCCGTTCACACTTATGCAGACAGCGGAGTCTCCGCAGGCGTTTACGTCGGCAATGACATTGCCCACACTGTTTATGTGCCGCAGACTGCCGTTGGCAGGGTTGAAAATGTATAGTCCGTTGTTTTTTGTTCCTACAAAGAACTTTCCGGCGCAAATGTCGAATCGGCCGAGTCCGGAAGGCACTTTCAGTTTGTGCCAGGTGCTTCTGCCGGTAGTCCGGTTGTGCCTTACGAGGCCGTTGCGCATGGTCAGCCAGACGTCACCCTTCGACAGGCGCAGACATCTTACGCTGCTGTTTTCCGTTACGGCCCCTCCCGTGATGTCAATCTGCCGGCTCCGTCTGTCCCTGTCGATGACAAACAGTCCCGTGCGTGTTCCTATGTATACGGTGTCGCCGGCACATGCCACACATTCGGCTTGGGTGATGTCGCCCACGCGCTCGAAACCGTCGGCATAGCGGTTCAGCACAAACACGCCGTCTCTTGTGGCTGCCCACAGGTTTCCCCGTGTGTCGGTGTCTATGTCGAAACAATAGTTTGCGGAGCTGTTGGCGGGGCGGGGCAGGGTGTAGTTCTTGAATGACACCCCGTTGAAGAGAGACACCCCGTTGCTTGTGGCGAGCCACATTTTTCCCGACGCGTCTTCCTTTATCGACGTTACCGTAAGTCCGGCCAGGCCGTCGTAGACGGTGAGCCAGCGCAGGCGTAGGGCGTCTGCCGCCTGCGTGCCGTTGCAGGTCGCGAGAAATGTTAAGGTCAGCAGAATATATCGCAGGTATGTTGTTGTCATTATGTTTTTGTCAAAGTTTCATTTTGCAAAAATAACAAATATACATGAAAAAATGAAACTCCGACAGATGTTTTTTATGCGCATTTTGACAGATACGTGCGCATGTACACATGTGCCTTTACTGAGCCGAGCCTTGAGGGTGTGTCAAAATAAGGTTTATGCACATAGTAGCGAAAAATATGTCCCTACTATGTGCTTCCCTTGCATTTAAATCATTATTACTACTATTATTATTTATCGACAGCCGTCATTCATTTACAACTTTCTCTATCGTTCCGTCTTCGTTGTGATACAGACGCTGCACTTTCAGGCTGCGCAGCCATGTAACGCCGTCAGACGGCACGCAGTCGTGATAGAACAGATACCATTGTCCCTTGTATTCAACGATGGAATGATGTGTTGTCCACCCCACCACAGGGTCGAGCAACACTCCGCGGAACGTGAACGGACCGTAAGGCGAGTCACCCGTGGCGTAGCACAGCAGGTGCGAGTCGCCGGTGGAATATGAGAAATAGTAACGCCCGTTGTATTTGTGCATCCACGATGCCTCGAAGAAACGGTGCGGGTCGCCGGCTTTCAGCGGGTTGCCGTTGTCGTCGACTATTATCACCGGTTTGGGTTCCTCGGCAAATTGCAGCATGGTGTCATCCATCATGGCCACTCTCGACGGTAGTGCGTCTTCGTCGCCTTCGGGCAGGTGTGCCGACTCCAGAGCCTTGTTGTCGCGGTAGCGTTGCAGCTGTCCGCCCCACAGACCGCCGAAATACACATACACCTTGCCGTCATCGTCTTTAAAGGCGCACGGGTCTATCGAGTAAGAGCCTCTGATGGGGTCTTGCTGCGGCACGAACGGCCCTTCGGGGCTGTCGGCTACGGCCACACCGAGGTGGAATATGTCCCGCTTGTCCTTGGCACTGTATATCAGATAATACTTTCCGTTGTGTTCCGCCACGTCGTTGTCCCACATCTGCCGGCCCACCCATGCCACATCGTCCACGCAGAGTATCTGTCCGTGGTCGGTGACCTCGCCGTTCTCCACGTCGTCGAGCGACAGAACGTGATAGTCTTTCATTTCAAAATGACCGCCGTCATCATCCTCTGTTGCGCCGCTGTCCCAGTCGTGCGACGGGTAGATGTACAGGCGTCCGTTGAACACGTTGGCAGAAGGGTCTGCCATATAGTCTTTCGGGAAAAGGTATCTCGGTAACTTGTTCATATTTATTATTTTTTATTTATTATTTATTAATTATTATTTATTCAAGTTTCGCAAGCTTCACTTGGCAGGGAGTTAAGGAGTTAAAGGGAGTTATGG
>NZ_URNN01000183.1 GCF_900549175.1 uncultured Prevotella sp.
TATATATATTATATATAACAGATTAATATATAGCTTTCTCCCGTGGCTCGGCGGCATTGTTGTCGCATACCCCTTTTTGTGAGATTCTCACTTCTCACATAAGTCGCGGCAACTTTTTTGTAAAACAGATTTTATCGCACAACAAAGCCACATCCCTTTTTGCAGCACTGCGTGTCACCCGTACCGGCAGACAAAAATGTAAATTATCAATACTTCAGCAAGCCGGAAAAAGTGAGAATTCGTTGTCGTATTTCCCCGTTTAACATATGTTAAATCGCACTTTTGCGTCCCGATTTCCACAAGTTTTGTCCCGATTCCGGGGTTTGTGAGAATGTTTTCCACGTTTTTCAGACTACACCGTGAGAGTGCTGCAGTGGCATGCCAAGATACTGCTTACAGATTGTAACTTATGGCGGCAGATTCCGTTTTTGGGGGAGTGCTCTTGATTTAAATCAATTAAATCTTAATATTTTTTTGTTTTTCCGACCAGAAATGCCTTTGTTTCGCATATTTATGTATATCTTTGTACTTTATACGCATCTTCGTTGAAGAACCTGAGACTATAACATACATTATAATTATATACATAGAGAGAGCAGACATGAACAGGCCCAACGCCACATACGGAAAACCGCGCACACGTCTCCGCCGACGCGTGCAGGCTGTTCCGTGCCTTCGGGGCGCAGTGGCGGGAGCCGTCGTTGCCATGTGCCGTAATGTTATGGGAGACAGGCGGAAGCCCGGGGCCGGCAGCCATACCACACTATCGTACCATCTCCTAAAAAACGCAACGCACCATGTCATCAAACCATTTCCACAACCTGCTGTCACCGGATATGCCGGCCCCGCGCAAGGGCCGGCAACGTGAGCCGCCGCCCGACCCGCATGAGCTGGAGGAGATGGTGAAGACGGTCAGGAGAAAACACGACTTCGTGCGTACGGAGAATCTGCTCGATTTGGTTGAACAGGCTTATCTTGACTTGCTTGACAAAGACTTCGCCGCACCCGGCGATGCTGCCCGGCGGAGAAGTATCTGCGCCTTGAGAACATTACGCCGCGAGTTGCAGGAGCTGCTGGAGGAGCAGCGCCGGCCGCAGGTGCAGTCGGTGACGGTGGCTGCCGGCGGTGTGTATGCCGACAACGTGGGCACGCAGAACATCAACAACGGCAACAATCCTCCGCGTCCTCCCGACCCGCCTTCCGGACAAACGGCCGGACACCATGCCGGCGGACATCTTTGGCCGGATCTGCCTCCGGCCTTTGCCAGCGTCGTTTCCGTCAGGTGTCTTCTCCTCATCGTGTTCATACTGCTGATTCTCTTGTTTGTCTTTCTGACTTCGTCACCTCACCATTTTCACCTTCAAATAGACATTTCATAAACCCGCCGCATACCTGCCGCCACCACGGGAGGCAGGCGGAGCCATATTAATTACGAATTACGAATTACGAGTTACGAATTAAAAGTTAAGAATTGGGAGTTAAGAATTAATAATTAATAATTAAAAAAAACGTACGCCACTATGAAGAAAATCATCAACATCAGTTCCGGTGCCACATACGTGGACCACATCGGAAGCCAGACAATCAACAACTACAACGGTACGGTGAACAACTACAACGCTCCTGTGAATAACTGCAACGCTCCCGTAAACAGCGGCAGCGCCCCGGTCGACGTTCATGCCACCGTGTGTACCGTAACCGGATGTACCGAACTGCCGCCGGCAGTGGCAGCCACCCGCACATGTCCGCCGCTGCCTGCGGTGGAAGGGCTGCCCGCAGGTCTCACGCCTGATGACGCGCGTGTGGCGGCGGCACTGGAGTGGATGAAGGCTGAGGGCGTCTTCCGCCATGCCTACGACTACGCCTGGGTGATGCTGCTCTTCATGGATGACAGGAAGTTAGGGCTGCCGCGCCATTTCGACAGTCCGAAATCGTTTCTGGACTATCTCTCGGGCTGCCTGGGTCTGACGGGCTGCCCCGATGCGTCGTCGCTCAACCGCAAAATCAAGCTCACCCGCGGCGAATATCCCAATTGGCGTTTCGACGATGCCGAAGGCAACGAGGCCATACGCCGCAACAACGTGGCGAATGCCTTCATCGGAGCCTTCCGCAGGATGTCTTAAGTCAGGGTGAAGAGGCTGTATCAAATAAGGTTCATGTCCCTACAAGTTGCTTCCATTGCATTTTGATACGTCCTCTCCACTATTAACAAAGAAACATTTCAGGTTCCTCCGTTTCTTCCCCCGTTTCTTCCTTTCTGCCCCGCGGCCTGCACTACGGTTGCGGGGCATATTGTGCCATACCCATACGTTTGCTAACTTTGCGGTGAAGACACGGACACGGCCCCACACGGCGCGGTGTCCGCACACTGACACTATATGACAAACAACCAAAAAAATAACATGAACATGAACGATATGGACAAGACATCAGACAGGCCGCTCGGCTTCGGCTTCGCCCGCGATGTGAGAAGCAGGGTGGAGGAGTGTACATGGGAAAAGCTGAACGCCGCCATCGACTCGCCGGAGGTGGACGCCATCTGCAGGCAGCTCCGGCAGATGAAGGAGATGCGCGACAGCGGCGCCATGACACCCGATGACTATGAGAAGCGCAAGGGACAGCTGAAGAAGCGCCTGCCGGTGATAATGCCGCACGCCTCGTTCCCCTCGGGGCGGCGCAGGAACCAGGAGGCGGTGCCCTCGGGGCTGGCCATGTACGACGCCGACCACATAGGTCCGCCGCACGACTACTGGGAGCGCAAGGTGCTCGCCGCCTGCGGCGGCCGACCGGAGGATCTGGGCATAGTGATGGCGCACGTCACGCCGTCGTACGAGGGCATACGCCTGATATTCCGCATACCCGCGGGCATGACTCTGGCCGGGGCGCAGCAGTGGATGGCGCGGCGGCTGGGCGACGAGACATACGACACATCGGTGAAGGACCTGGCCCGCTGCTCGTTTATCGTGCCGCGGGCATACTGGATGATAATGAGAGGAGAGGTAGGTTCGGTAGGTGGGGTAGTTTTGGTAGGTTCGGTAGGTGGGGCTTCATCTTCCGCCACCCGCACGGCTTCTCCCCCTTTGGGGGAGGGGGCTGTGGGGGCTGGAGGTGATGGGGCTGTTGTGGCCGTTGGGGCCGCCGCTTCATCCCCCTCTTTCCGCGGCATCCCTTACCAATCCATCATCTCCGTCTGGTGGAAGCATAACGGCGGCATACCCGCCGAGGGCGAGCGCAACACCAAGCTGTACATGCTTGCCGTCAACCTGCGGCACATCTGCGACAACCGCGAGGCGCTGCTGCTCAGGGTGATGCCGAGGCTGGGGCTGTTGGAGGCGGAGCTGCAGGCCATAGTGCGGTCGGCCTGTGCGGCGGCGCCCTGCAAGATGCCCGCAAGGCTGCGGCGCGTGGTGCGTGAGGCTGAGATGCTGCACCGGAGCGACACGGCGGCCGCCGCGGGGACGAAATCCGACACATCCGGCGTTGAACCGGCCTCCACGGCCGAGTCGGCGTCTGCCACCGAGATGAACCGGCGGTGGCTGAAACGCCTGCCTCCACTGCCGCCCGGACTGCGCGAGGCCACCGAGACGGTGCCGCCGCGGCTAAGGATGGGCGCGCTGCTGGCACAGCTGGTAATGGTGTATACGCTGCTCACGCGCATACGCTTCCGCCACTTCGACGGCACGGAGACACGGCTGTCGGGCTTCACGGCCATCATCGGTCCGGCGGCGAGCGGCAAGGGCTTCATACGCCGGCTTGACGAGATGTGGATGGAGCCGGTGCGTGCCGCCGATGCCCGTGGGCGCGAGATGGAGAAGGATTACCGCCGCGAGAAGGAGCTGCGCAAGAATGAGCGCAAGCAGCTCGACAAGCCTCACCCCGTGATAAGGGTGGTGCCGATACAGATATCGAACGCCATGCTCGTAACACGTTTGATGGACGCCGTGGAGGACGCCGCCGACGGCATGACGCGCGAGCACCTGCACCTATACTCGTGCGAGACGGAGCTGGCCACGGCACTCAGGGCGCAGCGCGGCGGCACGTGGATAGAGAAGAACGACATCTACTGCAAGGCGTTCCACAACGAGACGTGGGGTGTGGACTACGCCAGTGACCAGGTGGTGAACGGCGAGGTGGAGGTGAACTACAACGTGGTGGTGTCGGGCACTGAGGATGCCTTCAACATGTTCATCCCGCCGGGCACGGTACTCTCGGGTCTGCCCACACGTATGATGTATTTTCAGATGGACGCCGACCCGTTCAGGATGATTGAGCGGCGGCAAGAGCTTATCGATGCCGAGGGGCGGGAGACGGTGCGCCGCGTGGCGTGGCGGCTCGACAGGCTGGGCGGATGGGTGGACGCCAGTACGCTGACCGACGCCATGTACAAGTGGTGCGCGGAGCAGGCGGACAGGGCCAAGACCGAGGCCGACTTCGAACTTGACGACCTGCGCAAGCGTACGGCGCTGATAGGGGTGAGGGCGGGTGTTGCATTTGCCGTAATGGAGCGTCTCGACGACTTCGAACGCACGGGACGGCTGGAGGTGTCGAGGGCGGCCGTCAGGTTTGCGCGTGTGGTGGCCGACTTCTGTCTCGACATGCAGTACATGAAGTTTTCGGTGATGATGCGCGAGCGCAAGGATGCCGTCAGCGACTCGTGGCGTACGGCGCAGCGCAGGATATATACATCGGATGTGTACGAGGCTCTGGACCATGGCTTCACCTTGACCGACATAGCCCGGCTGCGCCCTGACAAGAGCGCCAACGCCAACAGCAAGCTCGTGGCTTACTGGATAGAGCGGGGATACGCCAAACGGGGAAAGGCGAAGGGGGAATACTTGAAAATTTAGTATTTATTATTTAGTACTTAGTAATTATTATTTGGTACTTATTTAATC
>NZ_URNN01000184.1 GCF_900549175.1 uncultured Prevotella sp.
CGTGCTCTGTTCTAAGCATGGATAGCAGCTGCATGGGTATTCGCTGAATAGTTACGCTTAAAGATAACATAGAAAACATTAACGAACAAATAAGAAAGAAGTATGATTAGAAACAATCTGAAAACATTGCTTATGGCAATAGTCGGAGCGTCATCACTGCTTTGCGGACATCTGCATGCCCAAACGGTGACCGAACCGAAACTGAGCGTCTACGACTTCCGTGACCAGTCAAGCATCAAGTCGCTCTCAGACAACGGTGAGTGGATGGTGACTTACGGCACAAGTGCCACTGACGGTTCACGTTACACCAACGCCCGGGTGACCAATGTGTTCACAGGTGAGAGCACGGCACTTGGTCTTGAAGAAGACGCAGAGACACCGCTGGCATGCACGGCAGAAGATGTTGCCAACAACGGCATGGTGGTTGGCAACTACAAAGGTGTGCCTTCTGTATGGACAAAGGATGGCGGATGGAAAGGTCTGCCCATGCAGAGTGGATGGACAAACGGCGGCGCCATGGCCATAACCCCTGACGGACACTGGGCCGTGGGTTATATGCACAGTTATCTCAGTGGTGCCGAAAACTATGGCGAATATCCCATGCTATGGGACCTTACAACCATGCAGGTTGTGGAAACTCCGGGCCGGCCGACAACAGGCTCGGCCGGCGAAGTAGCACGCATGGTACGCTACACAGGCATATCTGCCGACGGACGCTACATCATCGGTACGGTTGACTTCAGCTACACATGGAATACGCTCGAATTCATCTACGACCGTCAGACAGCGACGTATTCGCAGATTGGCTTCAATGCCGACGGCACGCCGTGGACTGCACAACTGTTGGGAGCCGATGGCGTATTCAGCCCCAACGGGAAATGGCTGGCCGGTAGTGCGGTGCTTCAGAATGGCACATCCGACGAAACGTACGTGCCATACCGCTACAACATGGCGACCAAAGAAATAGAGTTTTTCGAGGATTCGGATGTGCGTGATATAAACTGTGTCATTGTTGATGACAACGGCACATTATACGCTTCAACACCAAGCAACACACCCATACGTTCCACATTTATCCACTCCGGAAAATTCTGGTATGGACTGGACGAACTGCTGCAGAGTGCCTACGGCATGGACTTCTATGCAAAATCAGGGTTCAACAATACCGGTACGTGCATGAGCGTATCAGGCGACGGCAAGGTGTTTGCAGCCTTCCCCGATCCGTACCTCAGCTACACACTCCAAATGAACGAGACGTTTGACGAGGCCGCGGCCAAAGTGAATCTGCTCGGCAAGTACAGTGTGACCCCGGCTTCGGGATCGTCATTCTCAAAGATGAAAACCGTCACTGTCACATTCCCGCGTGACGTTGTGGTGAAGGGAAGCACGGGCGACATCAAGTTTGTAGACGAAAACGGCACCGCCCAAGGCCGTATATTGTCGTTTGCCACATCTGCGTCATCGGCAAAGACCGTGACCATAGGCTTCCGTACGCTCACTCTCACAGCCGGAACAAAGTACACACTCACCATCCCTGCGGGCACTATAGCCCTCAAGGCCGACGAAACACGCACCAACGATGAGATAACGCTCACATATACGGGGCGCGGTGTAGACCCGGTGAAGGTTGTTACGGCGTCTCCCGGTGACGGAAGCAGCCTGTCGCAGATCAACGCGACCACCAATCCAATACTCCTCACATTCGACACCAACATAGCTCTGACTGAAACGGCCAATGCCTCACTCTATCGTGAAGGTGAAGAGACGGCTCTGGCCGACCTCGGTGTAGCCGTAAAGGAAAACCAGATGCTCATCTTTTCTGAAACGACACAGTATCTCTTCCTCAACACCAACTATAAAGTGGTGCTCGCCGCCGGTTCCGTAACCGACCTCAACGGCGACAATGCCAACGAACGCTACGAACTCAACTACGAGGGACTGTATGAGCGCATCGTCATGGCTGATGACACCCTGATGTATAAGGAAGACTTCACAAACGGCGTTAACGGTATGCTTCTCTACGAAGGCGACCACAACACTCCCACCGAAGAAATGCAGAGCTACGATTTCCGCGATGGCGACAACTATCCATGGATACCATTACGCGATGACGGTGAAAGCGATTTTGCGGCAGGCTCGACATCTGCCTACAGTCCCGCCGGCAAATCAGATGACTGGATGATGACCCCGCGGATATACATTCCCGATGCCAAATGCCGTTTGGAGTTCCAAAGTCAGGGATTCCGCTCATACAAGCAGGACAAACTGAAAGTAATCGTATATGCTTCAGAAAAAGATATAAACTATCTCACAAAGACAGAGATTGACGAGATACGCACCAACGGCGAGGTGGTGATGGATGAGGTGGTTCTGCCCGGCAAGAGCGAAGACAACCTCAAAGGCGACTGGAAGACATACTCCTTCCCGCTTGGCAAATACGCCGGCAAGAGCATCTATGTGGCTTTCGTCAACGAAAACGAGAACCAGAGCATCGTCTTTGTAGACAATATCAAGGTCATACGCGACAACGGATTCCTCACCGCTCTTACCTCGGCCACAACCATCGTCGGCAAGACAGGCCATAAGATAGAGGGTCGCGTCATTGCCAATGCCGAAACGCAGACATTCACCACGGCAAACATCAAACTGCTTGATGCACAGAAGAACGTGGTGGACGAAATTTCCGAGAGTGGCCTGGCACTGAAAAAGGGTGACCGGTATGACTTCTCTTTCGCCAAAGAACTGCCTGTCACGATAGGTGAAATCAACAACTTCTACCTACGCGTGCAGCTCGATGACAAGTTCGACACCGTCAGCTACTCTGTCAAAGACCTCGCTTTCCAACCCGTCAAGCGTGTCATAGTGGAGGAAATGACCGGTCAGGACTGCGGCAACTGCCCACGCGGCCACCTCGCATGGGAGAACCTCGAGCGCATATACGGCGACAAGGTAATCATGGCCGGCTACCACGTCTACACAGGCGATATATACGAGAGCGGCATGTCATCGTATGTCAGCAAGTTCCTCGGCCTTGCCGGAGCACCATCGGCCAAGATTCAGCGCGGTGAGACAATAGGAGACCCTATGTTCCAAAACATCACGGAAGGCAAGACATCATTCAGTTTCACCTCACCGCTCGGCAACTGCTGGTTCGACCTCGTGCAGAAAGAGTTCGACACCGATGCTGCAGCCAATCTTGATGTGACTGCTTACTTTGACGAGAACACCCAAAAGGTGATGACAGCTGTAGCAGCCAAGTTTGCCATGAACTTGCAGAAACAGAACATCGGCCTCTTCCTCATCATCACCGAAGACGGGTTGCCCGGCTTCCAGCACAACTACCACTACAATGAAGAAGCCGAAGGTCTCGGCGAATGGGGCAAGGGCGGCACGCTCGGCAAGGAATATGTTGTTTACACCCACAATGATGTGGTACGCGCACAAATAGGTTCTTACTACGGCGCTACGGGTTACATACCGTCAACAATCACAGGCGGAGAGATTTATACAGCCAACATCAACTTCGACAAACCTGCCGTAAGCGAAATATACAACAGCAACGTGGTATGTATGATGATTGATGCCAACACCGGAGAAGTGATCAATGTGGCCAAGGCTAAGATCACCGACTTTGAATCGGGCATCGACGCCGTTGGTGCCACCGACGGCAACGCCACAGAGACGGCACGCTACAACGCCGCCGGACAGATTGTGACGGCTCCCGTAAAAGGACTGAACATCATACGCATGAGCGACGGCACAATACGCAAGGTCATCGTGAAATAAGCCGTATTCAGGCTTTAAACATTAAAAGACTGTATCAAAATTTTATTAATTAGACCTGTAGGGATATATTCTTGTATTTGTCCGTTCGTAACATATTGACATTCAATATTCATTTAACGGACAAATGCAAGAATATATCCCTACTTGTGTAATATTTTAACATGTCATTTTATAACAGGCGCTGGAAATAGTTTCAGCAATGAATACAAACGGATTTAAAAAAAGCGGTCTTAAAAAACTAACCAAACGGTTTTTATTTTATTCGTTTTTATATTTTCTTTTATTTTTCTTTCTTTATATTATAAAAAATCCGTACCTTTACAACGGAAATTGGTGGAGTTTATCACAAAACCAAATAATCCAAGTCTCAGCACACGCCGAACCCTACCGGATTTTGTTCGGAATAGGGTGAAAAGGGTGGGTAGAGACACGACATATTGAAGGCGTTTACTTGACGCTTTGTTCTTGACTGATAGAAACTTCGCAAGTCTAACAAAATACTTTATAAGTGACTGATAATCACAAATTTCAAGTTTACTTGTAAATTATGAGAAACAAAGCAGAAACAAAAGTGGCGAGAAACACGATTTTGTTCCTTTACCTGTTTCCCTTGCTTTCTTTCCTACCAGATGCATTCATTTTTATGCGTTGATGAAAAAAACGATTATTCTTATTGTTGGCTTGATATGGTTTTTGCAGACTACTCGACTCGGTGTTTCTTTTCTCCATGATTAAATTTATTGTTGTAATCCAAGTGTGATATTGAGGACTCCTTTATCGCAGGTGCAGAAATTTTTGCAGTCAAAGGAAAAAAGACTTCCTGTACCTTTTTTACAGTTCTGGGCATCCGTTTCTGCCATAAGCTGACCTATACGGTTCTCGACTTTCAGACGGACATATATACAGTTTACTATAGGTTAGCATATATAAGAGCTAACCAAGGTAAACTAAAGTGTTTTCCGACCTCTTGTTTTACCCTTTTCCGACATGGTAAGCAGACGTTTTTCTGCCTACCTATATATAGTTTACTTTAGGTTAGCATATATATAAGAGCTAACCTGGGTAA
>NZ_URNN01000185.1 GCF_900549175.1 uncultured Prevotella sp.
TTTAACTCCTGAGCGACCGCAGGGAGCGATAACTCCTTTAACTCCTTTAACTCCTGAAAAAGCGACCGCAGGGAGCGATAACACTCCTTTAATTTCTGAAAAAGTGTGTTAATCTGTGTAATATACACCCGTTATAATAAGATATTTTGTAATTTTGCATAATTAAATAAACCAGAAAGCAATGATGAAGAAAATTTTGTTTGCAATAATGATGTGCCTGCCGATGACCGCAATGGCACAAAACACGTGGGAAATACAGAAAGACGACAAGGGCGTGGTGACAAACCCCGATGCCAAATACCTTACGGGCGCAGTGCCGGTGGTAGACGGCAAGGTGGTGTTTGAAACGACGGTAGAGGCACCCGGCAAGAGCGCCGCACAGATATACAGTATGATGAAGCAGTGCCTAACCGACATAACTAAAGAGGAAAACCAGTTTGAGCAGAGCCGCATCGTACTTGCCGACACGGTAAAGAATCAGGTGGTGGCATCATTACAGGAGTGGCTCGTGTTCAAGAGCACGCCGCTCGTGCTCGACCGCACACGCCTCTTCTACCATATCATAGCCGACTGCAAGGACGGCAGGGCCGACATCAAGATGACCAAGATATATTATCTGTACGAAGAGGAGCGCGACCCGCAGACACTGAGAGCCGAAGAATGGATAACCGACGAGTACGGACTGAAGAAGGGCAAGAACAAGCTGTCGAGGGTGACGGGCAAGTTCCGCCGCAAGACCATCGACCGCAAGGACTATCTCTTCGACAGATTTGCCAAACTGCTGAAATAAATTCCGCCGCCGCATGGACCGATACGACAAGACACCGCTGGAAGAGCGTATGGAGAGACACCGCACCCACGGAGACGACGGGCTCCGTACGAAGAGGGAGACAGTGATGTTCAGGATAAGGAACACGCTCAACCTGATATTCATGCTGGGAGCTGTCGCGGGAGTGATATGCTATCTCTCTGCCGACAGACAGACCGGCATATACATAATCCTCGGCGCCATGGTGTTCAAAATCATGGAATCAGCAATAAGAATATTACGGATTTAAATGAGAAGAAAGATATACGGCCTTCTGCTGAGCCTCACCGCCACCGCGGCTGGGGCTCAGACTTTTGACCAGTTTGACAACAACGGGCCGACACAGCTCGACAACAACCTCAACAGGAATTTCAACAAACACAACAACGACACCACAAGCAACAAGGAAATTCCAATCGGACTGCACGCGTGGACCATCGACCGAAAGTTCGGCGACATGACACCCGTCACGCCCGACACCGTACCCCACCTCTATCCCAACACCACTCTCAACACGGGACTGTACGGACAGTACAACACCACCGGCAACAACTATACGGCCCGCCAGAACCGCATTGTGGCGGACAGGCCGCTGGCCGACCAGTTCATCTTCACACAACCGTACAGCCACGTCATGCGCCGGCCCGACCAGGTGCACTTCACCAACACGCTGTCGCCCTTCACCAACATATCTTACGACAACTGCGGCGACAAGACCAACGGCGAAGACCACATCGACGCACGCTTTGCCGTCAACGCCGGCAAGCGTCTCGGCATGGGCTTCGACCTCAACTATTCCTACGCGCGCGGATATTACGCCGCCCAAAACGCATCGCACTTCGGCGCCACGTTCTATGCGTCGTACCTCGGAGACAAGTACAACATGCACGCCGTGCTGTCCACATACCATCAGAAGGTGGCGGAAAACGGCGGCATCACCGACGACAACTACATAACCCACCCCGAAAGTTTCGACGACTCGTACGGCGAGAACGAGATACCCACCGTACTCGACCGCAACTGGAACCGCAACGACAACACCCACCTCTTTCTCACCCACCGTTACAACCTCGGCTTCTACCGCATGGAGAAGATGACCGACGAGGAGATTAAGGCAAGACAATTTGCCGCCGAGTCGAAAAAAGAGCACAGGGACAAGATAAAGGCCGACGGCAAGGAGCAGACCAAAGAAAGGAAGACCACCGAAACAAGCACCGCCTCGGGGCGCCCCGACGATGCCGTCATTGCCGGCGACGAACCGGCCGCCGGCGCCACTGCCGAGACCGACACGACAAGGATAAAGGTGGAATCGCAGGAAAAGATGGACAGCCTGCTCGCCGAGAAAGAGCGTCAGGACTCCATCGCAGCCACGATGAAAAGGGTGTTCGTGCCGGTGACGAGCTTCATCCACACGCTCGACGTCAACAAGCACGAACGCATCTACCAGGCTTACGAGACACCGCAAGGCTACTACGCCGACACCTTCTACAACTACGGCGACCGGAGCGCCTACGGCGGCGACTCCATCTACGACGTAACAAGGATGACATCGGTGAAGAACACTCTGGCGATAGCCATGCTTGAGGGCTTCAACAAATATGCCAAGGCCGGACTGAGGGTGTTTGCATCGCACGAGTTCCGCAACTTCAAGATGCCGTCGGTGGCGGACTTCCCCGACACGCCCGAGGCTCTTGAGGCTCTCGGCGCGTTCACGGAGACGTGGAAGGAGCACTCGCTGAGCGTTGGCGGACAGATAATAAAATCGCAGGGCAAGACACTACACTACAACCTCATGGCCGAAACATGGATTGCCGGCGAGGACGCGGGCCAGCTGAAGGCCGACTTCAGCACCGACCTCAACTTCCCGCTCTTCGGCGACACGGTGACACTGGCCGCACGCGCGTACTTCTACCGTCTCAACCCCACATTCTACCAGCGCCGCTACCACTCGAAGCATATATGGTGGGACCGTGACGACCTGGGCAAGGAGACAAGAACACGCGTCGAGGGCAGCTTCACTTACCGCAAGACAAAGACAACCCTGCGCGTTGCCGTGGAGGAGATACAGAACTACACATACTTCGGCATGAGCTACGACGCCACCACCGACGGGCGCACCAACATGACGGCAGGCATAAGGCAGGCCGGCGGGAACATCAACCTGCTGACGGCCCAGCTCATGCAGAACTTCCGTCTGGGACCGCTCAACTGGGAAAACGTGGTCACCTACCAGAACTCGAGCAACACCGACGTGCTGCCGGTGCCGTCGCTCAACCTCTTCACCAACCTGTACCTGAAGTTCAAGATAGCCAAGGTGCTCAGCGTGGAGTTCGGCGGCGACGCATATTTCTTCACAAAGTATTACGCTCCCGACTTCAGTCCGCAGCTCAACCAGTTTGCCATTCAGGAGAACGGCGCAAGCAGGGTGAAACTGGGCGGCTATCCGTTCGTAGACGTCTATGCCAACATGCACCTCAAGCACGCCCGCTTTTTCCTCATGTTCACAATCCCCATGTTGTATTCCATCAGCCCATAATGCACGCCGTTTTTGCCGATGCTTTCGGCCAGCATGTTCACCCCGATGGTGATATTGTCCCGGGGGGTGTAGGCGTCGGTCACCCCATACCGCTTATAATGGCTGGCGAGGTACCGGCTGTTTATCTGCATGATCCCCACCATGTCGGCCCCCTCCCCTTTCCGCAGGGCGCCGGTGCGAAAATCGCTTTCCACCTTCATCACGCCAAGCACCAGGGGATACGAAATTTCCAGGCGTTCGCACAGCTCATAGGTGAACCGCTGCAAATCCCGGGACAGAGGAATGGACGAGAGATACCAGGCGTCCGCCGGCGGTACAGCCGGCAGGGCGGTGGCAGACGGCGCAGACGGCCGCGTCGTTGCGGGCACCGTGGCGGCGGTGGTGGTGGAAGCGCCCGTCGATAGGGGCGCCGATTCCGTATGGGCCGGCGGCGTTTCCGGCGCGTCGACCTGGACGGCCGGCTGCGCCTGCACGCGTGCGCTGGCAAAAACCGTGAAAATATACAGCGCCGCGGCGGCGCAGACAGCGGCAATTTGTTTCAAGAAAAAAACCTCCTGCCAAAGTATCCGGCCCCGGTTTGTCCGGGGGCCTGTGGACAGCTTTGGCAGGAATTTCCTAATTTATACAGAATCTTTTACCGGACGGGTCAGCTGCCCCGCAAACAAGGGCAGGTTGGAGGCATTGTCCACGATGGCATAGAGAAAGGGGCGGTCGAGAATCACCTGATAGTCCCCGCCGGGGCCGGCATTTTTGCAGATAGCGGCGAAGGAAAAGGCCGCAGCCTTGGTGCCGTGAGCGTTCAGCTCGATACAGGTTTTCTGCCGGATATCGCTGAGGAACAGGCCGGGCCCGCCCATGGGGGCGAAATCGTCCTCGGCGGGGAAGAAGGCGGCCCTCACCCCCAGGCGGTTCAGCGGCGGACGGAAATCCGCCTCGTCCGCATAGGAGAAGCTGGGGATCCCGGCCTGCACGCTCCCTGCCGCGCCGTCGAGCAGGGCGAGCCACGTCTCTCCGGTCAGGGCCCGCGCCGCGTCCTCCAGGCGGATCCCCTCCCGGGGCAGCAGCCCGACGAAGCTGAACCGGCCGCCCTGATAGGGCCGTTTGAAACCGGTGACCCATTCATTTTCCAGATAGGCCGTCTCGGCCGAAAACAGAAACTCCGTGGAAAACGCCCCGTCGGCGGCCTGAAAGACGTGGGAACGCACGTCCTTCTTCTCGTAGGGCTCCTCCCATTTCATATCGAACAGCACCGCGCTGAGGAGACATAGCTCGATGGCAGGATCCAAGCTGTCCAGCGCCCGGGGAATCCGGCCTTCGGTCTGGTAATCCACCCAGGCGTTGATGTCCTTCAGGGCCTGGGGCGCCTGCAAATCGGCCCGATAGGCC
>NZ_URNN01000186.1 GCF_900549175.1 uncultured Prevotella sp.
GAGGAGGGGAGGGGTGGGAGAGATGGGAGGGATGGGAGAGATGGGAAAGGATGGGAGGGATGGGAGAGAAGGGAGAGGTGGGAGGGATGGAAACCTTTATGGCGGTATTGGCTTTAACTCCTTAGCGACCATAGGGAGCGATAACTCCTTTAACTCCTTAACTCCTAACTTCTGAAGACTAAAAAAGGCGCCGTGAAGGGCGCCTTTTTTAGTCTTCAGAAGATGTTATTCTTCCGGCATCATCACCACTTCCACGCGGTTGCCTGCCTTCAGCAGTTCGGCCATGAAGGCGGAGATAGTCTGCGGAGTCTGTGCCTGAACGGTCTCGTTGTAAGCCGTGTGCATGTCTACACCATACTCGCGGAAGGTGCTGATGATACCGCTCCAGTAACCGTTGGTCTTGGTGCGGTCATCGTGGCTCTTTACCATATACTCCTTAACCTTTGCCAGCATGTCGGCGTCGCATGTCTTGGACAGTTCCACCACCTCGTCACGCATGATGCCCAAAGCCACGTCACCCTTTTCGGGTTTCATCGGGCAGTAAGCCAGCAGACCGCAGTCAACCTTCTCGTCCATGCGGCTCAGGCTGCCCTGGGCACCCACTGTGTAGGCGGCGCTTGCATCCTCACGAATCTTCTTCAGATATATCATGCTGAGCACCTGTCCGGCGATGTCGGCCTTGATCTTGTTTTCAAGCGTGTAGGGAATCTTGTCGCTTGACCAAACCATCATCGAGATAGCCTTCGGTGTCTCCATCTTGCGCTTGAAGCTGTTCACCACCACACCCTTGGCGTCGGTGTCCACATCCTTGCCCTTCACAATCTTCTTCTGTGAAGGCAGTGAGGCTATATACTGTTCGAGCAGCGGACGGATGGTGTTCTCGTCGTAGTTGCCGACGATGGTCACCGTATATGCGGCGGCATTTGATGTCAACTGCTTTGCGATTTCGAGAATACGGTCGTAGTTTACGTCCTTCAGGTCTTTGGCCTCCAGTGAAGAGAAGCGCGGGTTGTGGCTGTTCATCGTCACCGTCAGCGAGTCGTTGAAAGCGTTCTCGGGTGAGAGGGCCTTGTTCTTCAGGCTTATCTCGTATGTCTTCATCAGGTTGGCGAACGACTCCTCGTCCTTGTTTATCTTCGTGAAGTAGAGGTAAACGAGCTGCATGAGTGTCTCCACGTCGTTGGGGGTGGACGAACCGCTGATGCTCTGGCGCTTTGTGTTGAGCGACATCGATGCGCTTACAATCTTTCCGGCAAGAGCCTTCTCCAGTTCCGTGTGCGAGAAGTTGCCCAGGCCGCTGGCCTCGATAACGTCGTCAAACACCTTCAGGTTGGTGTAGTCGGCCTCGCCGTAGAGCGACGAGCCGCCGTAACCCTCCATAGAGAAGAGCACCTGGTCCTGCTTGTAGTCGGTCTTCTTCAGAATCACCTTCACGCCGTTGGAGAGTGTCAGCTCCTTGTATCCGAACTGTGCGTTCTCCTTCTCGCTCTTTATTGAGCCCTTGGCAGGCATGGTTGTGATGAGCGGTTCGTCTTTCACGTTGTCCACATAAGCCTCAAGATTCTCGGTGCGCACGTCGGCGATGGCCTTGAGCAGACCCTCCTTCGTGGGATATACGGCACCTTCTTTTTCGTTGTTGAAGCTGATGACAACCATGTTTGAGTCGGTCGGGGGAACGAGCATGGCCATAATCTGGTTGACGGCCTCCACGGGAATCATCGGCATTACCTGCTTCATTGTAGCGTAATAGTCGTCGATTGACGGTATCGGCTCGTTGGCGAGGAAGTGCTCCTTGTACTCGTTGCAGAACTGGCGGCTGTAGCGCTTGTCCTTGTTGCTGTAAGCCTTGTCGAGGGCGCTCATGGCGTTGGCCTTGGCACGGTTGTACTCGGTCTGTGTGAATCCGAAGCGGGCGGCGCGCAGAGCCTCGCGGTAGATGGCGGCGAGGGCGGCCTCTGTCTGTCCGTCTTTGGGCAGTGCGTCGATGTCGAACGCGTTGATGGTGCTGGCAAAGATGTAGTCGCCGTCGTATGCCGATGCGTTGACAAACGGGCTTTCAGGCTTCTGGGCGCACTCGGCCAGACGGGCGTTGAGCATGCTGATGGCCGTGTTCTTGGCGTACTCTGACACGATGTAGGGTATGGTGTTCTTCAGCGAGTCGGGCATGGCCTCGTGCTTGAATATGAGGTCGATGGTGTTGACGCGCTGCTCCTTGTCTTTCTCAATCACCACGATGGGCTCGGCGTTGTCGGGCACAGGCTCCTTCACCACCGGTGCGGCGTTGGCCTGCAGCTTGATGTTGCCGAAGAGACGCTTTATCTCGGCCTCCACATGGTCAACGTCGATGTCACCCACAACGATGATGGCCTGGTTGTCGGGACGGTACCACTTCTCGTAGTAGTCGCGGAGCACCTGCGGCTTGAAGTTGTCGATGACGCTCATCAGTCCGATAGGCATGCGCAGGCCGTATTTGCTGCCGGGGTAGAGTGCGGGGAGTGCACGCTCGAACATGCGTTGCGAGGCACTGCTGCGCAGGCGCCACTCTTCGTGTATCACGCCGCGCTCCTTGTCTATTTCTGTGGGGTCGAGTATCAGTCCGTCGGCCCAGTCGTAGAGTATGAGCAGGCATGAGTCGAGCGCCGACTGGCGTGCGGTGGGCACATTAGAGATGTTGTACACCGTCTGGTCGATGCTCGTGTAGGCGTTGAGGTCGCGTCCGAACTGCACGCCTATCGACTCGCAATAGCGTATAAGCTCGTTGCCCTCGAAGTGTTTTGTGCCGTTGAAGCACATGTGCTCGAGGAAGTGTGCCAGTCCGCGCTGGGGCTCATCTTCCTGCAGCGAGCCCACACGCTGTGCGATGTAGAACTCGGCACGGTTTTCGGGCCAGTTGTTGTAGCGGATGTAATAGGTAAGTCCGTTGGACAGTTTTCCGATGCGTACGTCCTTGTCCACGGGCAGCGTCGGCATCTGCATCTGGGCTGCTGCCGGCATCAGTGTGCCGAGCAACATCAGTGCGGATAAGAATAATTTTTTCAATTTCATCTTGTCTATAATTTAAAAAATCGTGTAAAAGTATATGTTTTTTGTTTATTCTGTTACAATTTTGCGTATTATTTGTTTTTTTTAACATCATCTGTGCGGTTGGACGGGTTGCCCTCTCAGAGGAGTGGTGGCAGCCATGGGCGGGGCAGGCGTGTTACAGTTGTATATAATTAATGTTATATGTATTATAGAGAGAGTATGTGTGTTGGTTTTTCTGCAACCGCTCTTCTGCCTCTCGTCCGCCGGCTGTCCCCCTGTCCTCCCGAGAGCCTCTTCACAGAGGTGTGTTCACGCTTCTTCTTCTGCGTCTTTTCTGTAGTCCAGTATGTCGCCCGGCTGACATTCGAGTGCGTTGCATATGGCATCGAGTGTGGAGAATCTCACCGCCTTGGCCTTGCCTGTCTTCAGTATGGAGAGGTTGGCGGGTGTCAGCTCTATCTTTGTGGCCAAATCGCCCAGCGATATTTTGCGGCGGGCCATCATCACGTCGAGATTTACTATTATTGGCATATCAGTATCTTTTTTATTGTTTGTGTTAATGTGTCTGTTGTCGTTTGCATTTCAGATTGTCAGCTCCTGCTCTTCACGCATCTGCAGGCCGCGGGCAAACACCTCGCCCATTATCATGGCGGCTATGCCGATGCCGAGCAACAGTATGTTTTCGCTCACTCCGCTGAACCAGTCCACCATATAGCCCTTGGGAGCGAATATGCTGGTGGCGGCGGCGTATTGAGCAAGGTTGGCTGCCACGGTCATCACGAAAGCCACGGTGATGGATATTCCCATGCGGCGGAGCATCTTGACGTTCTTCCACTCGAAAATCTCGTTGCGGCGGACGTTTCTGATAAATCTCACCAGATAGCAGATGAAGAAGATGTAGGCTGCGGCGCATATCACTCCTGTCACGTTTGTCATGATGTCTGTCAACGAAGAGCTGCTGCCTGTGTTTTTTACAAAAGCTACGCTCTTGACGGGCATTATGGGCGTTTGTTCGCCCGTGACGGTGTTTTCTATGGTGGTCTCGTTTATGCCCGTTATGAAGTCGTTGGGTATCAGCGTGAGTGCACACATGTTGTACTTTTCATTGTCAAACACTTCGATGTTCTTCTTCATCTTCATCATTTCCTCTTTGGACATGCTTGTCATTTTTGACGCGATCTTGTAGGTTATCACTCCTGTGTAGGCAATACTGCCGGCCACATAAAGAATTATCACTGCCACCATGCTCATGCAAAGGATGTTGAACTTCTTTTTCATTGTCTTTTTTTGTTTTTGTTGTTTGTTGATTTGGTTTTGGGTCTCTCGTGCGTTCCTTTCGGATTGCTGTTTTTCCGTTTTATGATAAACATTTATCGTTATTCGATATTGCAAAGATATGGCTAATATTTTATATCTGCAAATATTTCGGCAAAAATTTATCGAAAAACAATAAAAAAGTTATGTTTTTCGTGTTTCTGCCCTTCTGTTGTGCTGTTACACCTTATTATATAGGCCCCCAAAAAAACAGCAGCCCGGCCCCCTATAATCCCCCAAAGGGGGATACTGAGTTGATGTTTCTGTAACTCGGCATCCCTCCATGAGTAGCCCCCTGCAATCCCCCAAGGGGGATGTCGGACCGCAGAGCCACCAACTCGGCATCCCTCCATGAGTAGCCCCCTGCAATCCCCCAAGGGGGATGTCGGA
>NZ_URNN01000187.1 GCF_900549175.1 uncultured Prevotella sp.
ACATTGTTTTACCACCTTTGTCAAAAATTAGCCGTATCTTTACATCCCATAAAGTTTTGCGTATGAAATACCCGATAGGAATACAGACATTCTGTGACATTATCCAAGATGGATATGTGTATGTTGACAAGACTGCATTGGTGCATAAACTTGCCACAACGGGCAAGATATACTTTCTGAGCCGACCGAGACGCTTCGGCAAGAGCCTGTTGGTCTCCACATTGAAGTCATACTTTGAGGGCAGGAAAGATTTGTTCCGTGGATTGGCCATGGAGCGGCTGGAGACCGAATGGACTGAATATCCGGTATTTCATATAGACTTCAACGGTGCGGATTTCACCAAAGGCAACGCCTTGGAAGAAAAGCTTGAAGGATATTTGGGCGAGTGGGAGGCTTTGTATGGCAAGAACCCCTTGTACAGAGATCTTGGCAACAGATTCATGCACGTAATCAAGGCCTCACATGCCAAGACGGGCCGCAGGGTTGTGGTGCTGATAGACGAGTACGACAAGCCTATGCTTGATGTACTTGACACCGACTATACCGGTCTGGCAGACGGCAGGGAACTGAGTCTGGAAGAGAAACACCGCAACATCCTCAAGGGTTTCTACAGCGTGTTTAAATCAGCCGATGCCCACTTGCGCTTCGTGTTGCTCACCGGCGTCACCAAATTTTCGCAGGTGAGCGTGTTCAGCGGCTTCAACCAGCCGGACGACATCAGCATGGATCCTGAGTATGAAGCTTTGTGCGGCATAACCGAGGAGGAATTGCTGGCATATTTCTCTGAGCCGATAAAGGAGCTGGCAGAGAGAAACGGAGTTTCGGTAGAAGAAATGACCGGACGGTTGAAACGCCGGTATGACGGCTATCATTTCAGCATGGGGATGACAGATATATACAATCCTTTCAGTCTGCTTAATTGTTTCAAAAAGAAAATAATAAGTGACTTCTGGTTCTCCACGGGCACGCCCACCTATCTTATGCGCCTCCTTCAGCATTTCGACGAGAACATAAACGAACTGGTGAACAGGAACTATCTTCCCGAGGAATTTGTCGACTACCGTGCCGATACGGAGAGACCCCTGCCTATGATTTATCAGAGCGGCTATCTGACAATAAAGGATTACGACCCCATGTTCAACACCTATCTCCTCGACTTCCCGAACAACGAGGTGCGCGGCGGCTTCCTGTCGGCCTTAGCTTCGGGATATTTCAAGGAGAAATCAGGCATGTCATGGGTGCGCAATGTAAGCATGGCCCTGTTGCAGGGCGACACCCAAATGTTCATGCGCCACATCACCGCACTGCTTGCCGGCATCAGCTACCGTTTCCAGCGCAAGGACGACGCCATGGAGTGCGAGCGGTATTTCCAATACACCTTCTATCTCATCCTCCAGATGATAGGCGTCTACAACACCTACGTGGAAAAAGAGACAAGCGAGGGGCGCATAGACTGTATCGTGGAGTGTCCCGAACATGTGTACATATTCGAGTTCAAGCTCAACGGCAGTGCGGAGATGGCAATGAAACAGATAAACGACCGCGATTATGCCGCACCATACGCTGCCGACAGGCGCACCGTACATAAGGTAGGGGTGAACTTCTCTTCGGAGAAGGGAACGGTGGATGAATGGAAAGAAGTTCATTCCATCTGATTGATGTAATTGAGAAGGAAGTCCTCAATACCAATGTAAAGAATGCCTGCTTCATCACGCCAACGGATGATATAGTCACGCACAACTACAATCTTCACAAAGGAGTCATTAATCTTAGTGAAAGAGTTGATTTCCTGCAGCCGTTTGCTCTCTTCTGCTACCGTCAAGGCAGATTGTATGTAATAACGGGCATGACCTCTGTGACACACAAAATCCACTTCCAAGAGCGAACGCTGACGCTTACCCTCGACGTTGACAACCGTTGTCTCGACAACGCCTACATCCACACTAAATCCACGGGCAGTCAATTCGTTGTAGATGATGTTCTCCATTATGTGATTCTCTTCCTGCTGGCGGAAATTCAAGCGTGCATTTCGCAGCCCTACATCGCTGTAGAAGTATTTTTGCTGCGCACCGATATATTTCCGGCCCTTAATGTCATAACGCGCGGCTTTCTTCAAGATGAATGAGTCAATAAAACAGTCTATATATGCAGATATTGTATTGTGTGAAATGCTTACTTGTCTTTCCGACTTGAAGGTATTCTCCAGTTTTGTGGTATTAGTCAAGCTGCCCACAGAAGAAGCGAGAATGTCCAGCAGGTCTTCCAGCACATCTTTTGACCCTCTGAGATTATTGCGTTCTATTACATCGGTAATGTAGGTACGCTCGAAAAGGCCATGAAGATAGGAGGCTTTTTCTGCATGCCCTGTCTTACTCAGCACAAATGGCATGCCGCCATACATCATAAATTCTGTCCATGCCATACGACTGTCTCCCTGATAGGCAGACATAAACTCATCAAAGGTGAGCGGATTAATCCGGATTTCCTCGCCACGGTCTTTGAATTCTGTGAGTATATCTACTGAAAGCATCTTGGAATTACTGCCGGTGACATACAAGTCCACATTGGAGAGATTCTTCAGTCCTAAAAGAACATCCACAAAGCCTATTTTCTCATTCGGGTTGTCTGGCAGATAGGGATTCTGTATGCTATCCACCTTCTGTATCTCATCCAACAGGACATAGAAGTAACGCGACTGATCGGCACATTGCTCGCGGATATATTTGCCCAGTTCCAATGGGTTACGATATTGTATGTTTATGTCTTCATCAAGTGCCAACATAATGATGTCATGTTCTTGCACACCTTCATCGAGCAAGTGCTGACGGAAAAGCACATTCAACAGGTATGACTTACCACAACGGCGGATACCCGTCACGATTTTAATCATACCGTTCTTCTTCTTATTAATAACCTGCTTCAGGTATCTGTCTCTTCTTATGACCATATAATAGACTTTTTTTGTTACGAGGTAACACTTTTCGTCTGCAAAGATAATAAACTTCATCTCCAAACATCCGGTTTTAATGTACTTTTTTTGTGATTATTCACACTTTTCGTCAATATACACGAACGCGGAGGTTTTATTAAGACGCAAAGATTTTTTGGGAACACGGAAATTTTGTGAAACGCAAAGACCGCAAAGACGCAAAGTTTTAATAATTCTCTGTTTCCGTGTTTTTCAATCCCCAACTCCCCAATATTCTTTGCGTCTTTGCGCCTTTGCGTTTAAAAATGTTCTCTCTCCGTGCCTATACTATCCGGCATCCCCCTTTGGGGGATTATAGGGGGCCGGGGGGCTTTTAGTGACAAAAACCTTTGCCGTTTCACGGAAAATGCTTAATTTTGGCAAAAATACAGTCGGATATGGAACAGAAACAACTCAAGCGGTGCCCCGTGGGCATACAGACATTCTCGGAAATAATAGAGGACAACTATTTGTATATCGACAAGACGGAATACGTATACAGGATGGCTTCGTCCGGCAAGTATTTCTTCCTGAGCCGCCCGCGACGGTTCGGAAAGTCGCTGCTGACGTCAACCCTGCGCAGCTATTTCGAGGGACGGCGGGAACTGTTCAACGGGCTGGCCATAAGCCGGCTGGAAAAGGAATGGACGGAATACCCCGTGCTCCATTTCGACATGAGCATGGCGAAGCACACCGACAAGGAGGGGCTGGAGTCGATGCTGAACTTACAGTTGAATGAATACGAAGAAATATACGGTGCCGGAAACGAGGAAAAGAAACCGAACGACCGTTTAGGGGGCATCATAAAACGCGCCTACAAACAGACCGGCCGCAAGGTGGTGGTGCTCATCGACGAGTACGACGCGCCGCTGCTCGACATCGTTCACGAAGACGAGAACCTGCCCGTGCTCCGCAATGTGATGCGAAACTTCTACTCGCCGCTGAAAGCATGCGACCCATACCTGCGCTTCGTCTTCCTCACAGGCATAACAAAGTTCTCGCAGCTCAGTATTTTCAGCGAGCTGAACAACATGTCCAATATCAGCATGTTTCCGGAGTATGCCGGCATCTGTGGAATAACAAAGGAGGAAATGCTCACGCAGATGAGCGGACACATTGACAATCTCGCCGCCATACAGGGCACGACAAGAGAGAATATCGTGGAGAAACTTACCTACAAATACGACGGCTATCACTTCACATGGCCGTCGCCAGATGTCTTCAATCCGTTCAGCATCATGAAGGCCTTTGCGTTCAACCGCATAAAGGACTACTGGTTTGAAAGCGGAACTCCGACTTATCTCATCGAGATGCTGCGCAAATATGACATCGTCCCGTCACGCATCGGAAACGTAACTGCACTCGCCTCTGATTTCGACGCACCGACTGAACGCATGACAAGCATCATTCCGCTGCTCTATCAGAGCGGATATCTGACGATAAAGGATGGCGATGCCGAATCTGACTCATACACTCTCGACATCCCGAACACGGAAATCCGTGCGGGACTGATGAACAGTATGCTGCCAAACTATGTACAGGAAAAAGCTATGGAGGGCCGTGTCGTTATTGTTGAAATGTACAAAGCTATCCGTCAGGATGACATGGACAAGGCTCTCGACCTGCTCAAGACATTCCTGCTCACCGTGCCGGAGTGTGACAACACCAACTACGAGGGCCACTACCAGCAGATGCTCTATGTCATCTTCTCACTGCTCGGACAGTA
>NZ_URNN01000188.1 GCF_900549175.1 uncultured Prevotella sp.
GCGATAACTCCCTTTAACTCCTTAACTCCCCAATAAAAACTCCTCAAAACTAATCAGCATCCCGAACTGTAAAACATCCGTTCGTCATCTTCCGGCAACTGCTTCAGCGGCACGATGATGTCTTTCATCCACTTCTGGCGTCCCGTGTCGGGCGATGTCTTCAGCATTTTCTGCCACTCCTCGTCGGTAAGTCGCGGAGCTCCGAGCGGACGTTTCAGCTCCCGGTATGAGAATACGGCGCCGCGGGTGAGGTAAAGGTAACCGTCTATCTCGACCACCACATATATCTCGTCGGCATCGCCCACACCCTCATACAGTATGGAACGCTTGTCGGGTGGGTTGTTTAGGGCGTTTGCCGTATATACGTCGGCTATCACGGCAATGTTCTTGTCGGGGCCCTGCACGTTGTCCCAACTGTCGAGATACTGGTCGGGGTCGCGCAGCATGTCAAGCGACAGGTATTCAAAGCGCGAGCCAAGATAACGTATCTGGTCGTATTCTTCGTCGGTGACGCGCTGTCTCTGCAACTCCTTACGGCTTATCCGGAGGAGAAATTCGGCCTCTTCCCTCACGAGTTGCGTAATGTGCCTTATTCTTTCCGAGCCCAACCGGTTGTCGTCAATCACTTTGGCTGTGGCGTCAAGCAGTTGTATGGCCTTGGTCCAGAAAGCGGTGTCAGGCTCCACATATCCCTTGGTGACAGGGTTGGGAGGTCCCGCTCCGCCACATTCGGCACCCATGGGTTGTTTGGCGTACAGTATGGCGTCGTGTTTCAGTTCGCTCCACGAGGCCAAGGCCGTGTTGAGACATTTCTTCTGCCATTCGGGAGTGAGCATGAAATAAGGCATGTCGGGGCAGGTCTTGCCCAGTGTGGTGAGCGACTCAATCCAGCGTGTGGCCACGGTCTTGTCCCATTCTATGCTGTCCATGCGCCGTTTCATGCGCTCGAGGGTCGGGGTGAAACCGTCCCATCTGTCTTTTTCGCCCATTTCATCGATGAGAATCCGTTCTGCGGCGCTCCATCTCATGGCCGCCATCACGTCGAGGCCACGGGGAGTGTCGCGCAGTGTGGGGAAGTTCTTGTAGTCCACCATCTCCAGCAGCACCTCGGCGTCGGGCATATACCGTTGTGGCATCAGATTGATTTTGTGGCGGCTCGTAATCTTAAATTTCGGCCGGATGCGTGTCTGCCGCTCGCCAATCTCCTCCACGCTTCTGCGTACCTTAGCCATGGCCGACTTCTTCTTGAACAGTTTCTCGATGGTCAGCCCGGTCTTTTTCATCTCTTCCGCAAGTTGTACCACGGTAACATTGTCGGGGGTTCCCATCAGAAACGTTACCGGCCTGTCGATGCGGAGGTAAAGTTGCATGATGTCCTCGCTGCCGCACAACACATCGGCCATCATCATGGCACGCTTCAACTGGCGGTCGCTGTCGGTGCCGAACGGCACGCTCTGCAGCCACATCATGGCACGGAAGTAGCGGCTCAGGGTGTCGTTGCGGGTGTAGTGGCCGCGCGGACGGAAGAGTGAATAGTTGAATCTTACCTTGTCGTAGCCGTCGATGAAATCGGATGTTTTGTCCTCTGCCGCCATTATTTTCGCCATTTCAACGTTCATGAGCGGGGCATACCGCCCTGTGGCATTACGGGAATAATTGCCGGTGGAACCGGCGTTTTCTGCCGTTCCCGCCTTTCCGGTATCTCCCGCGAGCAGATTTTCGGCAATGTCGAAATATGCCGAGCAATATTCCGCCGCATCTTTCACGTCGCCGGTGCCTGCGGCCGCCCGCTCGTCCATGGCCGCCTTCATCTTGCGGCACAGTTCTTCTGTGGCGCCGAAGAGCCCCTGTTGCTCCACCTCGCGCATCATGCAGTCGAAGTAGAGATGAAACAGCTGCATATAGATATCGGTGGTGATGAAGCTGGGAAACACATGGTAGTCGTTGCGTTCGTACACGTGAAACATCTGGCGGTTCCGTGCCGGCACAATCGCAAAACCGTTGCGCGCCAACCTGTCGGTGAGCGAGTCGGGGCAGTCGTCCATCTGGTATATGTTGACTATGTTGCCGGTGTTTACGCGCCGGCCGTTTGCCGTGTTGAAGTTTTGTTGTTTCAGATAGTCCTCGCGGTCTTTCAGGCGTTTTATGAAGTCAATCTCTTTTTTGTCGTATTTAAGCGGTTTCAGGTTTTGGTCTCTCTGCAGATACCCATTCCTGTAGGGCGTTTCTTCATTCTGTTCCGGTCCGGTGTATTTGTCCCAGTTTTCTTCCACGTACATGTATCTGTCTACAAATTTCTCGTCATACCATGATGTGGCTTCAAACAGCCGGCGCAGTTCACTGCTCATAAAGGGGTAGCCCTGGCGTGCGGCAAAGGCGTTGCGCAGTACCCGTAACTCGCTTATCGAGAGCTGCGAAATGTCCATGCCGGTGTCGATGTGGCGGTTGAGCTGTTCCACGTCTATGTGCCCCTTGCCGGGAAGTATGATTTTGCCGGCGTTTTTTTTGCCGAAGCTGTCGGCGTTGCCTGTGCCGTCATTGTTAACGGCCGCCTGCTGCGCCTGTGCCGCCGTGGCTACTAAGAGAGCGAAAGCGATGGTGAGTATTTTCTTCATATTTAAGGTTTGGGGTTTGTCTTATTCTGCTGGCGTTTCCTGTGTCCGGATGTCATGTTCCATGCCGGTTTCAGCATCGAACGCCCTGCGTGCCGTTGTCTCGTCGGTGTGTTTTGCGAGGTAACGGCAGAAGGACAGTCCGAAACCGTCCCATTCGTATTCCGCCACAGCAAATATACTGTCGGATGCCGCTTCGAGACTGCGTACACGCCGGTTGGCAAAGCGGAAGTCGATGAGGCGTCCGCCGAGTTTCGACCCGAGCCACAACGGGCGTACCAGTCCGCGGTAGTTTTTGAATATGAAGAGCCGGCGTCCCTTTTCGGGGTGAAAGCGTGTGCCCTTGACCACGCCCACCAGTGCATCCGTGCTGCCGTTGCCGTCTACATCGCCTGTCTCCATGCGGTATATGGGGTAGGGCAATGTCCATCGGTCGCAGGTGGAATCGGTGGTCAGCACAAGGTGATAAAGGCTGTCGTGCTCCTTGCGGAGGGTGAAAGTCCCGGAGTCCCCTTCTCCTCCACAAGCCCCCTCAATCCCCCAAAGTGGGATGAACGAGCATCCGCATACGGCCAGTAATAGAACAAGTCCCTTCATAAATGTTTTTTAAGGGGCAGAGTCATGATGCTTCATTGGTGAAGAGTGATGAGTGAAGAGGTATGATATGCTTTGTTAACAGGTTGCACCCAAAGGTAATCATACCTCTGCACTCACAACTCTGACCTCTGCCCTGAATTACAGCAGCTTCTCTATCTCCGCCTCCAGATTCTTTATCTGTCCGGAGCGGCTCACGAGCGTGTTGTTGCGGTCGATGAGGAAGAATTCCGGTATGCTGCGCACATTATACATAGTCAGGCAACGTGCGTTCGGTCCCTCCTCATCGCGTACGCATATCCACGGCAGGGCGGCTGTCTTCTGCTTCCAGAAATGCTCGTCGGTGTCGGCCGACACCTGGTAAATCTCCAGTCCGCGGTCGTGATATTTGTTGTAGAGTTCGCGCAGGGTCAGTATGCGGGCGGGCGAGTCGCTCATGGCGAAGGCGTGGAAATCGAGCACTACCACCTTTCCTTTCAGCTCTGTCAGACTGCGCTCACGCCCCTTGTTGTCCGTCAGACGTATGTCTATCAGGCCGGCCTCGGTCACCTTGGCGGGGTCTATGGACTTGTTCTGTCCGGCGGCAACAATCCTCTCCGTCTTCATTCCCTCAAGGGCTATGTTGTGCAGATTCTCACCGCGCACCGAGCCGGGGTAGAACGTGTCCCATCCGGTGGCAACGGCGGCAAACACGCGTATGTCGTCGCGGTTGCTGCGCGGGTTGAAAATGAGGAGGTCGCCCAATGTCTGGAACAGGGCGAAGTATGACGATGCGGCCTTGGGGTCGGGGAAGATGTAGTCGCGCTTCACCTCTTCCTTGTATGCGGCAACCATATTCAGGAGGCTGTCCATGCGCATGTCGTAGGTGAGACTGCTGTTTTTGTCCAGTGCCATGACCCTTTGGTGCAGTGCTATCTGCTTGACGGCGAGTTCCTTGATGCGCCGGCAGTTGTCGGAGCCTTCCACCTCGTAGCCGGTAGCCATGGTGTTGTAGTCGGTCTTTATGGTGATGGTCTCCGTGGAGTCTGCCGAGAGATTGATAATCCTGTCGGCTATGCGCAGGCGGTAGAACTCTGGGGCGCCGGCTGTCTTTCCGCTGAATTTGAACTCGCCGCTGCCGCTGAGTTTCACAGAGTCGAGTTTCACCGGACCTTCAAGACTCATGTTCTCGAAATAGAGCACAGAGTCTTCGGCTCCGCCGATATTGCCTTCTATATGGAATTTCCCGCCGCTGTCGCAGGCTGCAAGTCCTGCTGCGACGATAACTGCAGCCGCTGTCTTTGCCAGATATCTTATGTTCATTGTCGTGATACGTTTTTTTGTTTTTATACTTACTGCTGTATTAACGCGCAAAGTTAATCTTTATTTTTCATACCGGCAAGGGAGTGGCGTGTTTTTTCGATAGAGGCCCCCTGTAATCCCCCAAAGGGGGATGCCGAGTTGATGGCTCTGCGACTCGGCATGAAGGTATATCAAAAT
>NZ_URNN01000189.1 GCF_900549175.1 uncultured Prevotella sp.
AGTTAAAGGGAGTTAAGGAGTTAAGCCAATAGCCTGACAAGCACAAATCATTGCCGAGACATTTGGCTTAACTCCCTTTAACTCCTTAACTCCTCAAGAACTCCTTAAGAGCTCCTCCTAAAAATCCATTAAAGATTCGGGTTGATCTTGCTCCACTCGGAGATGGCAGGCACGATGTTGAGCGTAACGAGCTCGTCGCGCATCTTGCAGAGGTGTGCATAGCTTGCATCGAGCTTGGCGTTCTCCTCGTCAGTACCCTGCGGCACACGGTATGTGCAGCCGTCGGCACCGAGAGTGGTGTCCATAGCCATCATGATGTGGTTGTATTTCTCGGTCTGAACGTATGTTCCTACGGGGAAACGGAATGTCTCGCCGCCCATTGCCGAACGAATCATCTCGACAGACAGGTAAGAGGGGCTCTGGAACGAAGAGCGGCCACGCAGCTTGATGATGGCGGCACCACCCTGGGTAACGTCCTTCTTCATCTGCTCCCACTCCTCGGCGGTGAACTCATCGGTACCGAGAATGTCGGTGAGCTTGCGGCCGGCTATCTCCACGTGTGAGCCGAACACAGCCATCTGCTCGCCATGACCGCCGTATGTGGCGCAACCGGTGATTTCGCTCTGCATAACACCGAACTTCTTTGCCAAAGCGCTCTGCAGACGTGTGGTGTCGAGAGCGGCAAGGGTGGTAACCTGTCCGGGCTTCAAGCCTGAATAAAGCAGCGTAACGAGACCGGTAAGGTCGGCGGGGTTGAAGATGATTACAACGTGCTTGACATCGGGGCAATATGTCTTGATGTTCTTGCCCAGCTCTTCTGCTATCTTGCAGTTGCCGGCCAGCAGGTCCTCACGTGTCATGCCCTCCTTGCGGGGTGCACCACCGGAAGATATGATGTACTTGGCGTTGGTAAATGCCTCCTTCACGTCGGTGGTGGCGGTGATTTTCACATTGCCGAAGCCACTCTGGCGCATTTCCTCGGCCACACCCTCGGGTGAGAACACGTCGTAAAGACAGATTTCACTTGTCAGGCCCATCATAAGAGCCGTCTGAACCATGTTTGATCCAATCATTCCGGCAGCGCCGACGATTGTAAGTTTTTCGTTAGTTAAAAATGCCATAATCGATTATTATATTTAATTCAAAATGTCATCCAATTATCTTTCGTACACGTTTTATACACGGCAAAGTTAACAAAAAAATGTGTTACGGCAATTACAGGCCGACATTTAAATTGTTATTATTTTATAAACAACACTTTTTACACAATGTTTCAATCGGCAAACGGCACAAATTGCAATGTACGGATGGCATATTATCGGTTTTTATTTGGGCATTATAATTTAAATTGATATATTTGTATCGTCATAAAAAACAACAAGACAATGGGCAACAACACTAAAGAACAAGTGAGAGAGAGACTGGCCGCACTGCGCGAGGAGATGAGACGCGAACGACTGGGAGCCTTCATATTTCCGAGCACTGACCCGCACAACGGGGAGTATGTGCCCGACCACTGGAAGGGACGCGAATGGATAAGCGGATTCGACGGCTCGGCGGGCACGGCGGTGGTGACGATGGACGAAGCCGCCCTGTGGACCGACTCGCGCTATTTCATAGCTGCTGCGGAACAACTGGACGGCACCGAATTTGTGCTGATGCGCGAACGCATGGAGGGAACGCCGACCATAGCCGAATGGTTAGGCCGCAAGCTGGCGGCGGGCGGCTCGACAGAAGTGGGCATAGACGGCATGGTGACAGCGGCCGGAGAGGTGGAAGCACTAAAGGCCGGGCTGCGGGCGCAGGGCGGGCTGACGCTGCGCACCAATTTCGACCCGCTCGGCAGGATATGGCACGACCGGCCCGACATTCCCGCCAATCCGATAGAGCTGCACCCGGAGGAATATGCGGGGGAGACATACGCTTCGAAGATTGGCCGCGTGCGGAAAGCACTGCGCACGATGAACGCCGACGGCATGCTCGTGTCGGCACTCGATGACATAGCATGGACGCTGAACCTTCGGGGCACCGACGTGCATTGCAATCCGGTGTTCGTGAGCTATCTGCTCATCACACAGAACGGCACCACCCTGTTTACCGACAGACGCAAGGTGACACCGGCAGTGGAGAAATACTTAAAAAAGAACAGCATAACTCTGAAAGAATATAATGACGTAAGCGGGGCCTTGCAGCGGTACGACGGATACAGCATACTGATGGACGAAAGCGAGACCTCACACACATTATATAATAGTGTGAGATGCAGGGAGAGAATAAACCGTCCGTCGCCAATAACATCGATGAAATCGGTAAAAAACGCAACCGAGGCCGACGGATTCCGCCGGGCGATGGTGCGTGACGGCGTGGCCATGGTACGCTTTCTGCGGTGGCTCGACACGGCTGTGGCAAGGGGTGGCGAAACGGAAATGAGCATCGACCGCAAGCTGACATCGCTGAGAGCGGAGCAGGCCCTGTTCCGCGACATATCGTTCGACACCATTGCGGCGTATCAGGAGCACGGGGCGATAGTGCACTACGAGGCCACGCCCGACAGCGATGTGCCGCTGCGCCCCGAAGGCTTGCTGCTGATAGACAGCGGGGCGCAGTATCTCGACGGCACGACGGACATCACCCGCACCATAGCCCTCGGCCCGGTGACGGAAGAGCAGCGGCGGGTGTACACCCTTGTGCTGAAGGGACACATACAGTTGCAGATGCTGAAATTTCCGCGCGGGGCAAGCGGCACACAGCTCGACGCCATAGCACGGCGCGACCTGTGGGCGGCGGGACTGAACTACATGCACGGCACCGGGCACGGCGTGGGCTCTTATCTCAACGTGCACGAGGGACCGCACCAGATACGCATGGAATACCGGCCGGCGCCGATGCTGCCGGGAATGACCGTCACCTGCGAACCGGGCATATATCTTGAAGGGCGTTTCGGCGTGCGCATAGAAAACACTCTGCTCACCGTGCCGTACATGACAACGGAATGTGGCGAGTTTCTGCAATTCGAGACACTCACACTATGCCCCATCGACACGGCACCTATAATAAAAGAGATGCTCACAGACGAAGAGCGGCAGTGGCTTGACAACTACCATGCCACGGTGTGCGAACGGCTGACACCATATCTTGATGCCGACGATGCCGAATGGCTGCGAAACGCGACAAAAAGGATTGGTTAAGCCTGCCAACAAAATAAGAAAAAAGTTCATCCGACATTTGGAGTGATAAATTTTTAAACGCAAAGACGCAGAGGCGCAAAGATTATTTTTTTGCAGAGAAAAATTCAAGACGCAAGCAGAGCCTGCTAAGGCCTGTTTTTCGCCCATTCCATCACAGAGCTTGGTGCCCTTCCGGCGTCAAGCTCTGTTTTCATATAGTCCATCGCAGGTGCCACATGCTCGAAATAACGACGGTAACCGGCGCACAGGTAGTTGAGTCCGGGGCTGCCGTAACAGTCGCGCAGGAAACGGTTCTTGGGACATTCGCCATGGCAGGCGAACAGCCATCGGCACTCGCGGCACTGCCGGGGCAGCAGGGCACGTTTGGCATTGCCGAAGTCTGTCTGCCGCGGACCGTACATCATTTCGGTGATTGTGGATGTACGTATGTTGCCCAACCGGTAGTCGGGAAACACGAAATGGTCGCAACTGTAGAGGTCGCCATTGAACTCCATCGCCGCGGAATGTCCGCAAACCGGTGCAAGAGAGCAGATGCCGGGCGGCACTCCCGCCCAGTTAGCCAAAGTGGCGTCGAATATCTGCACGAACGTTTCACCGACATCATTATACACCCATTCATCGAAGATTTCGCAGAGAAAACGCCCCCATTGTTCCGATGAAACCGACGTTTTTGTAAGTCGACCGCCTTCTGTCAAGCCGGGAACAAGACTTAACGGGGCATGACGCGGCGATTGCGCCGATGATGCGCCGGCTGCGCCAATACGCTCAACGACGGGTGTAAACTGGATGTAACGGCAACCGATGTCGCGGAAGAAGCGATAGAACTCCAAAGGACTGTCGGCATTGAGACTGTTGACCACGGCCATGGCGTTCCATTCCACACCGTGCCTGTCGAGAAGCTCGATGCCGCGCATCACATCATCAAACGAATTGCAGCGCATGGCATCGTGAAAACGCCGGGGGCCGTCGATGGATATGCCTATAAGAAAATTGTTGTCGCGGAAGAAACGGCACCATTCATCTGTCAGCAGCGTGCCGTTGGTCTGGAGACAGTTGTCGATATGTCTGCCGCCGGCATACCGCCGTTGCAGGCTTAAGGCACGGCGGTAGAACGACAGTGGGCGCAAAAGCGGTTCGCCGCCATGCCACGTGAACAGGACTTCGGCGGATGTCTGCGCCTCGATATACTGGCGTGTGAAAAGTTCGAGAAGTTCGTCCGACATGCAAAAAGCGGCGCTTTCATCGTACATTCGACGCTTTTCAAGATAGTAGCAATAGCGGCACGAGAGGTTGCAGTCGGAGCCGGCTGGCTTCAACATTACATAAAAGGGACGGGCGAAAGGACGGAAAACTGTCATACGGTTTATTTCTTAATGTCTGTTCTACGAATCATTTATACTGCGAACCCTTTATGCTGCTATTGGCTTTCGCTCGGTCTTTGACCGCTTGCAAGGCAAGAACTCCT
>NZ_URNN01000190.1 GCF_900549175.1 uncultured Prevotella sp.
CGTAATTCGATAATTTGAAATCGGCCACAGGCCGACAACTCGTAATTCGTAACTCGTAATTCGTAACTCCAAATTCGTAATTCGTAATTCAAAACTCGTAATTCGAAAGTATTTCCAAATAGGTCTCCACCGCATTTTCAATCTCGCTCAAGCAGATATATTCGTCTGCAGAATGGGAGCGGGCGGAGTCGCCCGGCCCGAGTTTCAGTGAGGGGAATGGCATGAGAGCCTGGTCAGACAGCGTGGGGGAGCCGAAGGGCGTCATGCCCATTGATGTCATGCGGCGGACGAGCGGGTGGTTGGGGTCGATGCGTGACGAGCCGAGGCGGAATGACCGCGCTTTCAGTTCGCTACGCACGTTGCTGCTGATGATGTCAAACAGCTCTTCGTTGGAATAAAGCTCGTTGGAACGCACGTCGATGACAAATCGGCACTCGTCGGGCACCACGTTGTGCTGCGTGCCCGCACCAATCACCGTGACGCTCATCTTCACCGGGCCGAGCAGGTCGCTGACGCGGCTGAAACGGTAGTCGCGCAGCCACAGCAGGTCATCGAGAGCCTCGTAGATGGCGTTCACGCCCTCGTTGCGTGCCGCATGCCCTGACCGTCCGTGCGCCTTGCCGTCAATCACCATAAGCCCTTTCTCGGCTATGGCCGGCTGCATGCCCGTGGGCTCGCCCACGATGGCAACATCGATGTGCGGCAACATTGGCAGCACGCGGCTTATGCCGTCGCGTCCCGACACCTCTTCTTCTGCCGAAGCAAGATAAACGAGATTGTATCCGCATTTTCTGTCCTCCATCATCATGAATGTCTGCAGCAGTGCCACAAGGCCGCCACCGCAGTCGTTGCTGCCCAGTCCGTAGAGGCGGTCGCCCTCGGTTACGGGAGTGAAAGGGTCGCGTGTCCATGTCTCCACCGGCTTCACGGTGTCTATGTGTGCGTTGAGCAGCAGGGTGGGGCGGCTCTCGTCGTAGTCACGCCCCACGGCCCACACGTTGTTTGCCTCACGCCGGCAGGTCATGCCGTGTGATTTCATGAAGGATTCGAGCACATCGGCGGCGGCTTTTTCGTCGCGGCTCACCGATGGGGTGGCGATGAGGGTGCGGAGGAGGTTCAGTTTCATCATGGGATGTAATGTGGAGTTATGGGATAAATCAGGAAAATAAAGTTGAGTATATGTCCCTATTGTGTGGGGGCATGAACCTAATTTTGATACAGCCCCGCATGAACATATACCTCAGAGAGAATCTTCTTGGTGGCTCCCGTGCACTTCTTCACAAAGGTGCCGGCCCTGTTGCCTGCGTCCTCCAGCGCCTTGTCATCGGTCATGAAGCGTGTCATGATGGCTTTGAAGTCATCGTATGACGTTGTCTCTATGCCTCCGCCGTCGGCGATGAGGCCCTGAGCCTCGATAAAGTTCTTGTTGTTGGGGCCGAAAATCACCGGCATGTTCCATACGGCAGCCTCAAGCAGGTTGTGTATGCCCACGCCGAAACCACCGCCAACGTATGCCACATCACCATAGTGGTATATGCTCGACAGCAGGCCGAAGCAGTCTATTATCAGGCAGTCGGCCTTGCGCGCCTCCTCCTCGTTGGTCTGCGTGTAGCGTACAATCCCGTGAGCTTTCTCTTCACCCGTATTGGTGTGGCTCACTGTGTTGCGTCCCAGCTTCCTGACAATCTGCTGCAGATGGTCTTCGGAGATTACGTGCGGGGCTATTATCAGCCTCCAGTCGCGGTGTTCGTTGAAGAAGTTTATGAAGATATCCTCGTCAGGGCCCCAGCTCGAGCCGGCCACAAACACCTTGTGACCGTCGGCGAAAGCCTCCACTATGGGCAGTTTCTTTGCCTGTTCCTTTATCTGCAACACGCGGTCGAAGCGCGTGTCGCCCGTTACGGTGACGTTGTCGATGCCGATGCCGGCAAGCAGTTCCCTGCTTTTCTCGTTCTGTACGTAGAAGTGGGTGAAGCAGCGCAGCACCTTCGAGTAGTTCTTGCCGTACCATTTGAAGAATATCTGGTCGGGCCTGAAGATGCTGCTCACACTGTACACCGGGATGTTGCGGTGTTTCAGTATGTGCAGGTAGTTGTACCAGAACTCGTATTTGATGAAGAAAGCCGTCACCGGCCTTACCAGCCGCAGAAAGCGGATGGCGTTGATGGGGGTGTCGAGTGGCAGATAGCATACCACATCGGCACCGTCGTAGTTCTTGCGTACTTCATATCCCGAAGGCGAGAAGAACGTGAGCAGTATCTTGTATTCGGGGTGGTCGCGGCGCAAACGTTCCATCAGCGGGCGTCCCTGCTCGAACTCGCCGAGAGAGGCGGCATGAAACCACACATAGCTGTCGGTGGGGTCCACCTTTTCCTTTAGCACGTCGAACGCCTTGCGCTCGCCCTGCCACATTCTTCTCACTTTCTTGCTGAACAGGCTCGCTATAGCCACGCCCAAGAGATAGAAATATATAGCAATGTTGTACACTTTTCCTTTATTTAGTTCAGAGTGATGTTTTAGTTCAGAGTTCAGAGTGATGAGTGCAGAGGTATGATTACCTTTATTTAGTTCAGAGTTCAGAGTGATGAGTGCAGAGGTATGATTACCTTTGTTTAGTTCAGAGTTCAGAGTGATGAGTGCAGAGGTATGATTACCTTTATAACATGAAGTCAACAAAGGTAATCATACCTCTGCACTCATCACTCTGAACTCTGAACTAAAACATCTCTCTGAGCTAAAACATCACTCTGAACTAAAACATCTCTCTTCAAAGCACCTCCAGCGCCTTTTTCATGCGCTTTATTGTCTCTTCCTTGCCGAGGAATGACGAGATGTCGAACATTCCCGGACCTTTGCCTTCACCCACGAGCATCAGGCGCCAGGCGTTCATGATGTTGCCCAGCTTGTAGCCCTTCTCTTCTATCCACTCTTCCACGATGCGCTCCTGATTGGCTGTCGAGAAGTCGCCGATGCCTTCGAGAACGCCCATCAGTTCGGTCATCTGTGCCGGCGACTCTTCCTTCCAGCGCTTCTTGCGCGTCTTCTCGTCGTAGGTCTCCGGAGCCACGAAGAAGAACGAGCACAGCGGCCACAGCTCGCTTACAAAGCTCACGCGGTCCTTCATCATGCGTGTCACCTCGGTGATGCGCTCCATCGTCTCTTCCGGCACGTGGCCGAGCACAGTCGGGGCGAAGAGTGTGGCAATCTCTTCGGGTGTCTTTTTGAGTATGTATTCGTGATTGAACCAGATGCACTTCTGATAGTCAAACCGTGCTCCGGCCTTGCTGCACTTCGTTATGTCGAACAGCGGCACCAGCTCGTCAAGTGTGAAGAGCTCCTGCTCCGTGCCCGGATTCCAGCCGAGCAGGGCGAGGAAATTGACGATGGCCTCGGGGAAATAGCCACTCTCGCGGTAGCCCGACGACACCTCGCCCGTCTTCGGGTCGTGCCATTCCAAAGGGAATACGGGGAATCCCAAACGGTCGCCGTCGCGTTTCGACAGCTTGCCCTTGCCCTCTGGCTTGAGCAGCAGCGGCAGGTGGGCGAAGCGCGGCATGGTGTCTTCCCATCCGAAGGCGCGGTAGAGCAGCACGTGGAGCGGAGCACTGGGCAGCCATTCCTCGCCGCGGATAACGTGGGTTATCTCCATCAGATGGTCATCGACGATGTTGGCCAGATGGTATGTCGGCAGCTCGTCGGCACTCTTGTAGAGCACCTTGTCGTCGAGTATGTCGCTCATTATGCGTACGTCGCCGCGTATCAGGTCGTCTACGTGTACGGCCACTCCGGGCTCTATCAGGAAACGCACCACATACTGGCTGCCTCCGGCAATGAGCGCGTCAACCTCTTCCTTGCTCATGGTGAGCGAGTTGCGCATCTGCATGCGTGTGCGGGCATCGTATTGGAAATTGTCAATCTCCTTGCGTTTGGCCTCCAGCTCCTCCGGCGTGTCGAAGGCTATGTATGCCTTGCCTGCGTCGAGCAGCTGCTTGACGTATGTCTTGTATATCTCGCGGCGCTCGCTCTGGCGGTAGGGGCCGTGGTCGCCTCCGAAAGATACGCCCTCGTCAAACTTGATGCCAAGCCAGCGGAATGATTCTATTATATATTCTTCGGCTCCGGGGACAAATCTGTTGGAGTCGGTGTCCTCTATGCGGAATACCAGGTCGCCGCCATGCTGGCGGGCAAACAGGTAGTTGTACAGAGCGGTGCGCACACCGCCTATGTGGAGTGCCCCCGTGGGACTTGGTGCGAAGCGCACCCTTACTCTTCTTTCAGCCATTGATAATGTACATTAATAATAGGTGAGTGAATATTTTCTGCAAAGATACGGCTTTTTTTTATTTTTTAACTATATTTTCATGAAAAAAGTGTTTGGTGTCATCGGTTTGTCCTGATAATTCTGAAAATTTAACATTTCTTTTTTCTCGAAATAGAAAAGCGATAAGGCTCTTTTTGCCTTGTTGACATACCGTTTCAGTACCCCGAGGTTGCCTTTAGGCCCTCCTTACACTCCGTTTACGGCGTAGTTGCGTTGCGGTT
>NZ_URNN01000191.1 GCF_900549175.1 uncultured Prevotella sp.
GGAAACCCGCCGGCTGCCCCGGCCCCACTCTTTCACTGTTACGTACTAATCAATAATACATTATTAATCAATAAAAACTAAAGATTCACGCCCTGATTTACAATCTTCCAGGAGAGGATGTTGATCTGTGCACCTACATAGTAGAACTTCTCGTCCTCGTCTTTCGGTACGATTACCTCTTCGGGGTCGAAGATACCCTTGCCGGGGTTTTCCAACTGGTTGATGGTAACCTTATACACGTGGTTGCGCACAACACCGTATTTTGCCTCGGGGATTTTAACATACTTAGTTGTACCATCCTCCTCCATGCCTTCTGTATTTTCACTGTTGTTGTAGTGCTCGATGGGAATGTTGTAGTACATCAATCCACCATTGTAGCCCGTGGCACCGGCTGAAGCTTTTTCCATCTCGCCTGCCAAAGCCGTCTTTGCGTCGTCAGACAAAGTGTTTCCGTCTTTATCGACAAGTGTAACACCGGTCTTTTCCTTCAGCACAACCTTCACCTTGCCGTCTGAGATGTCTGCAAGATCAACGAATGAAGAGTCTATCTGTGTGAGTTTTGTCTCGCCGCCGACACTTGTTTCATAGTAAGCGGTGAGGTTGCCGGCTTTCTGCAAGTTGTTCAGCACATACTTGAGGAAGTGTATTTTCTCGAACAGCATGCCGTTATAGCGCACGACATCAAGAGGTTCAAACGTTTTCACACCGGCCTTCTCGACGATTCTGCCGATTTCCGCCTTCATGATGACGCTTGTCAAAGCTCTTCTGGGGTTGTGGGAAACAATGTAAGACGTGTTGGTGTTCTCTGCGCAGTAGGCCGGCTTGCCTAATGCGAGAAGCGGACTCGCCGTTGTGTTTACCAGATTGAAATAGTTGAGTAGTTCGTCACCGGTATAAGTGGCGCCGTCGACAGGGAAGCCGGATTCGCCATACACCCAAGACTTGCCCCAATAGCTGCGGTGGTTGCCTGCATCGTTCCATGAGAAACCGAAGCCCAAATATGTGTCGGTCCAGGTCTCGTCAATGTTCTTCATCATGTAAGACTGCTTTGCCGTGGCATTGAGCTTCCATCCCAAAATGTTGACATAAAGATTCTCCACACCCATGGTCGGTTCTTCATCATTGCCCTCTCCGGCATAAGTGGCCTTGATGGGATAATAATACTTGGCAGCATCGCCTTCACCTATTTTTGTCGCACCATCCTTGAGAGTAGAAGCAACATCAAGCACAACCTTGGCGGCAAGACGCTCTACAAAGACAGTCACAGGATTTTCTGCTCCAGCGGCAGGTACAGGCTCTTCTGAGAAATTAGACTCCTTCACTTCCGTCACGAAGTATTTCATGGCGATTCCTTCTGAATTTTTCTGACCGGCATGGCTCGTGGTGCTCATGGTGAAGTAGTTGCCGCTCTTGAAGTTACCCTCAGTATCGTTGGCGGCAATCTTAGCTTCCATTTCATCAAGTGTGGTTCCGGGAGCGAAATCTGTACTCTTGTTGAGCACGGTCACGAGATACTTGGGATAGCTCTTGCCAGTGAGTCCCTTGAGCACGACGGTGGTATTGGCCCTGAACTCGATGTTTTCATCGGGGTCCTCGGTTGACGACTCGCCGCTGTTCCAAACCTCAGCCTCCGATACGAACACACCTGCCGCATCGTAGAAATAGAAGTGTGCGGTGTTGACATCCTGCTCGTCTTTGCCATACTCAAAAGGATCTTCTGCAGCACTTGCACGTGTCCCTGAGGCGTCGGCCAGGATGATGTTCATGTACGCAACATCGCCCTTGAAAGTGCCGCTGCCACCCTCTATGACTTCTGCGTCATCGCTCGAGCATGCAGTGAAAGCCACACATGCGAGCATTCCGAAAAATAGATTTCTCATTTTCATAAAAATTGGTTTTAAAAAGTTTATAAATTATTGATTGATTTCTTTTTTTTGTCATTATACACTGCGCCATGCAGCCTATTCGGCCTTTGCAGGCTGTCCCGACGGTTCCACACCGAGGCGCCTGTCAAGTTCTTCGAGAATGGCGGCAGCCCTTTCGTAGCCCATATCCTTCGCCTCGCCGAGGTATCTGCGGGCAGTGTCGTAGTCTTTCTCGCGTACGGCGAGCACGCCGTATGCGCATACCGTTGCCGCCGACCGGCCTGCCTTGGCGAGATACTTGCGTGCCGCTGCAAAGTCTTCCCTGCGTATAGCGGCATTGCCAGCGTTCAGGTTGGCTATGGTGTCGTTGGGATACATGCGCACCGCCGTCTCGTAAACATCGCTGAACTCCTTCGAGTCCTCGTCATACTTGTTGGCCAAGAGATAGAACTCGTCGAGACTCAGGTTCTGCGGCTTCTCCGCCATTACGCGCTTTATCTCATCCACATTGCTGTAGCTGCGTATGGTGTAGTCGATGCGGTACTTGGTGCGACGCAGGTAGGGGTAGCAGTTGTCCAGAAGGAAGCGGTACTCCTTGGGGTAGAGGCGCTTGAGGCGGTCCTCCTTCGGGTCGGGCTTCATGTCGCTGTCTATCAGGGCTATGATTTCGTTGCGGTGCTCCAGGTTCGACTTGGCCACATAGTCGCGCAGCCCCTCCCAGTTCTCCGGCTCGTAGTCGGTCTCTATCACTTCGTCATCAAAAGCGTACAGCTGCTTTATGTGCGTCTTGAGCGCCTGCGTACGTCCCTTGGCCAGATAGATGTTGTGGGCGTAGGGGCTTTCAGGCGAGGCGAAACCCTTCAGCCACACCCTGTTGATGGTTATGTCGTTGTCTTCGTGCAGGGGCCTGATGGTGTTCTCTATCTTTGCCAGCTCGCGGTCGTTGTCGTGGTAGTCGCGGCGGAAGACAATCTTGTCAACCACGAAGTCGATGAACGCCTCGCCCGAAAGCGAGCGTGTCTTCACACTGTCCACCTTGGCTCTCGTAAACGGCGGCTCGGGAAAGAATGCCTCACGGTGGTGTCCCAGCAGTCCGTCCTGCTCGGCCACGATGCTGTTGCAGCACCCCCAGTCGCTGCGGTGAAGCGCCAGCGTCGAGTTGTCCATCCAGTCGCGGTAGGGAACGATGCAACGGTACGCCATCGTGTCCGGACGGCTTGATGCCCGGTATACGGTCTCGTCCTTTCCGGAGAGCATGCTCTCGCCGTTGCGCACATAATAATAATAGCGTCGGCGCCCGTACACGCCTATGGAGGATAGCTCCACCGAATCGGCACCGTTGACGATGCGCGGCGTGAGCAGCACGGCCCTGTTGGCATCAACGTCGAGTGCCGACATGTCGATGTTCATGTTGACAACCATCAGACTGCCGCTGCGTTCCGTATTCAGCTTGTCTACGGACACATCGCTCACAATGGTCGTCTTCTGTGCCGTCGCCGTCAGACAGAACCCTGCGGCAGCAGCTATGCCAAGAATTGTTCTCTTCATCTCTTTCTGCATGTTTTCTCAGAATAGGTAAACTAAATTCACTGCGGCTTTCGTCGGACCAACATAATGATGCGTGTTGCCGGTCTCGATTTTCCTGCCGCATCCGGCGCATCGGAAACGGTCGTAGTGCGTATACGAGTAGCCTATGCCTATCTCGGCCTCCAGATTCCACCGCCGGTCAAGCACCCACGCATAACCGTATGTAAGGCCGGCACCAACAAACCAACCCTGATAGCGTGTGTCGGACAATCGCGAGAAGTGGGTGCCCAGCAGATTGATGCCGTTGTCAATACCGCCTACATTGAACTGTCCGCCGTGGGTGTGAACACCGACGAAATGTCCGCCGAAACGGTCGCAGAACCAATAGCGCAACTCCGGCTGCACGGCCCAATGCTTCCAGGAGCGGTTGTGAGACAACTCCCATCCGTTAAATTGCCCCGTGGCTCCGATGGTCCATTTGGGTGCAAGACCCATGTCCGCTCCAATGTTCACATTGAGCAGGGCATCGGCAAGAAGATTACTCTTTATTGCGACAGTCTGAGCCCCAGCCACAGAAACGAATCCTGTGACGGCGATAAATAGAAGCAGGATTATATATCTCATTTTCATTTTCGTTTCCTTATTTTAATATGCGGCATAGTCTGCCATAAATTTATATATTTTATCCCCGGTTACTTATATTATATAGTTGACCTCGTCAATTTTTACCATTTCTGTCTCATTCTTCCCACAAAGCAATCAGATCCATACCTATTTCTTTGTCCGCACAACATATATTTGAAATGCTTAACATAAGTATCATTCTTACTTAGAGAAGTATATTTGATGCAACTATCTGTTTCTAAATAAGATAACAAATATGTTTGTTGTGACATCACATGAACTTCGAAAACAATTTAATAACTTTTATACAAAAAAATCCCTCAAAAAGCTTTCTAATTATAAAACTTTTAGTACTTTTGCATCAAATATACTTCTCTAAGTAAGAGAAGTATATTTTTTTGTGGTTCATCCGACATTTGGAGTGATGGATAATGAATACATGCCCTCCCCCGATATCGTATCAATGGTAGGGTCATAGTCTTGTCTTTGACCGCATATAAT
>NZ_URNN01000192.1 GCF_900549175.1 uncultured Prevotella sp.
TGATTCAAAGCATGCCGTTCAACATGCGGGGCAGACACTATCTGCGGCCTCCGAAACGGCTTCCGCCACCGCCGGAAGAACGGCTGCCACCGCTGAACCCTCCGCCGCTGCGGCTGCCGCCGAATCCGCTGCCGCTGCCGAACGAACCGGAAGAACGTGAGGGCACGGTGGAGGTGCCGTTGTTGAACCGGTTGTTGTCGCGGTTGATGTACTCCTTTGTCTTTTCGCGTGACGTGCTGCGGCTGCGGTTTGTGCCGAAACGCTCGGAAGCGCTGAACGACTTGTTGCGCACGCTGCCGGAGCTGCGCCGGCTGCCGCTATGGCTGAAACCGCGTCCTGTGCCCGTAGCGGCTGTGCCGCCAAGCCCTGCCAAGGGCCTCCGGCCTGTGCCGGTAATGTGGCGGAAGGTGCCTGCGGGCCGCGGATTGTAGCTCACCACATAGTGCGGATAACCCCACCATCCGTGGCCATGCCATCCCCATCCGTAGCCGTACCATCCGGCGTATCCCCAGTACCAGGGGTCGTACCATCCGCCGTAGTAGCCGTAGCGCCACGGCGAGTACCACCCGCCCCAGTACCATGGGTCGTCAAACCACGGGTCGTACCATCCCCAGCGCGACGAACGGCCGGCATAGTAGCCCACCCAGTAGGCGTCGGGCACCACATAATCGTCGAAACGGCTCATGCGGCCGGTATATTCGTAATCGCCGGAGGCGTATGCCGAGGCCGAATCGGGGTATACTCCCGACACGCCGTCGAAACTGATGATGTCGTTTCCCGCCGAATCTGTCTCGGCAGCATAGCTTCCGTGGCGGTTGTACTCGTCAACGTCGCGGTCGCTGCCCGAATGGTATGTGTCACGCTGCGGCACATCTTCCACCGTGCTTTTCAGCCGGTCTGCCTTCTTGGGCACGAAGTACATGTCATCCTGCGCCGCCGACAGAAGGGGGACAGCCATCGTCATGACAGATATAAAAATCCACTTTCTCATAGTCAGTCTTTTTTTATTGTTATTGTTTCACGTTACAAAAGTATTCTTATTCCGTATACAAAAATAGGGAAAAACCCTTAACTACGGTAGGCATTTCCCTATTTTTTTTGTATTTTTGCATAAAAATAATATGGTATGAAGTATTACGAAGTGGATTTCAAGATAACCGTAAACCGCACGGAAGCTGCGGCGGGGGACAGCGGCGCTGACTGCGGAACGCTTTTGGGAGACGTGCGCGACATCATTGCCGCCAACGCCGGAGAGGCCGGCTTCGAGACATTCGAGGACACCGACAGCGGACTGAAGGGCTATGTGCGCACCGATTTGTTCGACGCCGTGGCACTGGCGCAGGCCGTGGAGGACATGCCGTTCGACGGCGTGGACGTGACGTACAGTGTGGCCGAGGCCGAAGACAGGGACTGGAACGAAGAGTGGGAGAAGGAGGGTTTCGAGCCCGTAATAGTCAGCGACCGCTGCGTGATACACGACGGGCGCCACCTGCCTGCGGGCGGTGGTTATGAAGTGTCGGTGGAGATAGACGCCCGGCTGTCGTTCGGCACGGGCACGCACGAGACCACGCGCATGATGGCGCAGGCTCTGATGGAGCTGGAACTCGGCGGGAAGAAGGTGCTCGACTGCGGCTGCGGCACTGGCATACTCGGCATTGTGGCCCTGAAGAGGGGTGCCGCAAAGGTGACGGGATACGACATAGACGAGTGGAGCGTGGACAACGCGCGGCACAATGCCGTGATAAACATGGTGGACGGGCGGTTCGAGCCGCTGCTGGGCGACGCCTCGGTGCTGGACGGCATAACCGAAAGGTATGACGTGGTGACGGCCAACATCAACCGCAATGTGCTGCTGGCCGACATGCCGTCGTTCAGGAGGATGATGGCTCCGGGAGCCCGGCTGCTGCTGAGCGGCTTCTATACCGAAGACACGGGCATGCTGAAGGAAAGGGCCGCAGGGCTCGGACTGACAGTGGAGCGGCAGGCCACGGACAACAACTGGGCCTGCATGACGTTCATCCTAAATTAAAGACGCGGAGGCGAGAGACACGGAGAGTGTTTTTTTAAACGCAAAGACGCGGAGGCGCAAAGGATTTTTTTCGGAACACAGAGGCACGGAGACACAGAGAATTGCATTGAAGGAATTGTTTGCATACAACAAATTTCACAAACAAGGTTCTCTGTGTCTCCGTGTCTCTGTGTTCCGAAAAAAAATTCCAAAAGGAGTCTTTGCGCATTTGCGGCCTTTGCGTTTAAAAATAAATCTTTGCGCCTCCGCATCTTTGCGTTTAAGAAAACACAGCTCCCCCACTCCCTCTCTTTTCAGTCGCCGGTATCGCTGTAGCCGATGGTGAGACGGCGCAGGTCGTAGTAGCTGCCGTTGTAGATGTCGAAGTCGACATAGCCCTTTATACCGGGCAGGCGGCCGCAGTCGGTGTGCTGCCAGAACTTCCACTTGCCCTTGTATTCCACCTTGTCGACATAGTAATGGGCTATCCAATAGGGATAGGCATCGAATATGGAGTCGCTCAGATACTCCATTTTGAACTTGTAATAGGTATAGATGATGGGCTTCACCTTGTAGTGTTTCTCTACAACGTCGAGCCACCTCTTCACGTCTTTCCTGAACTCGGCGGCGGTCTGATCCTTGCGCTTGTGCTCCACATCGAGCACGGGCGGCAGGTCGCCGCGCTCCAAGTCGACATTGCTGATGAAGAACCGGGCCTGTGCCTCGCCGGTGGAGCGTGTGCTCCAGAAGTGGTAGGCACCGCGGATGAAGCCGTATTCGCGTGCCTGGTAGAAGTTGTCGGTGAAGCGGTTGTCGAGCCGGCTCGCCCCTTCGGTGGCCTTTATCATGACAAAACGCACGGGGCACTTCTCTATCATGCCGTTGTTGCGCAGGTTCTCCCAGTCTATCTTTCCCTGGTAGTGGCTTATGTCGATGCCGTGTATCTCGTAGCCTTCGGGATAGGAGGCGTCGCCGTAAAGCGCGCGCCAGCGGAAACCGAAGGGTCCCACGAAGAAGTAATAGAACGCCCAGATGTAGCCCAACACGACAAGCCCGCCGCCAAACCACCACGCCCACCCGGGCAAACGGTGGAGCACGCGCATGAGCAAACCGGACTTCCCGGCTTTGGCTGAAGCGCGGGACGCCCGCCTTACGGTCTTCTTTCTTGTACGGCTGCGGTCTCTTGTTGTATTCGGCATATCAAAAAAATGAGTCACGGACCGTGCGCGACGCGGCAATGTGGCGTATACGGACGGTCCGTGACTGAAAGAACTTATTTACTCTGCTCGAGCGCCAGTGTCTTGGTGGGCTGGTCGCACACCTCTGTCGGACCCCAATACTGTATCGGTCCGGGGTAGACGTAGCATGTCTCCTTGGCCCAGCGGTCGCGCACGGCGGCGAAGGCCTTGAACGGCTTGCCTTCAAGCTCGACGAGTGCCTTGCGGATGACGGGCTTCATCTTGCCGTTGCGGCGCTCCATGTTCATCATCATCGTGATTGGCACACCGCCTGCCACCCACTCGTCGGCGGGAGCCGTGGTGTTCTGAACGATGGCCATGTAGCCGGTCTTGCCGTTGGCGATGAGCTGTGCTGCGCTCGAGCCGAGTGCATAACAATAGTCGGCGTCGAAGTTTGAGGGGGCTGCGCAGCGTCCCTCATAACCGAAGAAGTGGTGCAGGGCGGCAAACTTTCCTGTATACTTGCCCTCTTTTGCCCACTGCTCCAGACGTGCCTCACACATGTCGGAGAGCAGCTTCTCGGTCTCGATGAGCGACACCTGCACGTTGCCGTGGGGGTCGCGGTCGAGCGACAGCTGGCGGGCAACGCCCTCGGGCAGTGTCTCGAATGTGGCGGCATTGTCTTTTGAGAGATGTGACAGGATGTATTCGCGCTGTGCTTCCTTGTCGAGATCCTTATAGTCGGCACCGTGGGCGGCCAAAAGGTCGTTGAGTTCCTGGATGAGTCGGCCTATGGCGGGGATGAACTCGATGAGTCCTTCGGGAACGATTACCGTACCGAAGTTGTTGCCCTGGGCTGCGCGGTAGGCTATTGCCTCGCAGAGCTGGTCGACAATCTGGTTGAGTGTCATGTCCTTCTTCTCCACTTCCTCCGACACGAGGCAGATGTTGGGCTGGCACTGCAGGGCGCACTCGAGGGCGATGTGGCTGGCAGAACGGCCCATCACCTTGATGAAGTGCCAGTACTTGCGGGCGGAGTTGCAGTCGCGCTCGATGTTGCCGATGAGTTCGGCATATGTCTTTGTGGCTGTGTCGAAACCGAAGCTCGTCTCAATCTGGGCGTTCTTCAGGTCGCCGTCGATGGTCTTCGGGCAGCCTATCACCTGCACGCCGTAGTTCTTGGCGGCGTAGTATTCGGCCAGTACGCAGGCGTTGGTGTTGGAGTCGTCGCCGCCGATGATGACGATGGCGTTAATGCCGAGCTCGCGTATAA
>NZ_URNN01000193.1 GCF_900549175.1 uncultured Prevotella sp.
GGGGTCGTCCTTCTACCGTGAATGTAAATTCATGGTCGCCTCCTATATTGAAAAACACTTCATCCGAAATTTTCCGTGTCCCTTTTTCAGTAATAAAACTAAGGATGCTATTAGGATCATATTCACTGCGATGGGTAATGAAGTCCGATAATTGTTCTTCATTATCCACAAACCAGTTCCAGAAATTGTCCGTTCTCTTCTTGAACTGGAGTTTGGGATTGAAACTCTTGGCATATTTCCGCCAATCTTTATTATTTCCCTTAAAGATATTCCACATCGTTTTCTCACGTTTACTTGCTACATTCCGCATATTCCCGGCATATGCCACTTCACAAGACAAGCTGCAACAGACAACCGTAAAAACAACAATATACACAATTCTCATACCATTTTTCATAGTCATAATGAACAATTCTTAATTCTAAATTTTTAATTCTTAATTATAAAAATGGTACTCCACCAGTCCGTCCATTGGACTCTTCATTATATGTCCCATCGTGAACCCCTCGGCGCGGGTGGCTTCGGAAAGCTCCGCGGAAAAGTGGCAGGCGATGCTGCCAACGGCACCTACAGGAAGGTCTGGGCGGCCGTACTGCACGACATTGCGGCGGAAGAACATGCGGAAGTTGTCGACAACAATGGCACGCACTGCTGGCAGGGAGAGGTGGCGGTGGACGAACGGAGCGAACGAGGCGAGAAAACGGTTGGCCAACGGTTCGCGATAGACACGGCGGATGACGTCGGACATGGTGAGGCCTGTCTCATGCTCAAAGTCAGACAACACGGCGGCGGGCAGGCCACCTTTATATAATGCGTTGATGAAAAGACGACCGAGCACGGCTCCACTGCCCTCGTCACCGAGGATATAGCCCAGCGGCGGAGTGTTCATCACGATGCGACATCCGTCGTAAAGGCAGGAGTTTGCGCCTGTGCCGAGGATGCAGGCCACCCCCTCCCCCGCCCCGCAGACGGCACGGGCAGCGCCGAGCAGGTCGCTGTGGGCCTCTATCCGCTCCGCTTCAGGAAAGGCGTCGGCAAGCACACGGGTCATCATGGGCACGCACTCCTCGCGGCACCCGCTGCCGTAAAAATAAACTTGGCTTATATCCTTTCCAACGTTACCGTCCGCCGTCAGGAGCTCTTCACGGAGTATTGACGATATAGTCTCTTCGTCCTGATGGAAAGGATTGATTCCCTGTGTGCTCACACTGCACATTACGCTGCCGCCGTCGGCAACGCACCAGTCTGTCTTTGTGCTTCCGCTATCTGCGATTAATATCATTGGTTGTCGTATTTTAAATTTCATTCATTTTTGCAAAAAGCAATAGGAGTTGGTATATCAGAATCAAGTTTATGAAATTGTAGGGACATATTCTTGTATTTGTCCGCCAAACATTTATTGAATATCAACACGTTATGAGCGGACAAATACAAGAATATGTCCCTACCAGTTACTTCTTTTGCATTTTGATACAACCACATTCCTATATTATTCATTCTTTTCCAAATCGTCCATCAATTTCTCCAATTCCTCAATGCAAGGTAGTGCCGAAGCCACATCAGCGAAGAGTTTTTCCGTTTCATACTGTGCAATGCCCATAGGTTGGGTGATGCCACGAAGCGAGAATTCCGCTTTCTTGTTGCTCTTGCTACGGCATAGAAGAAGTCCTATAGTAGGTTTATCCTCTGGTGATTTAACGGTATCGTCCACAGCAGAGATATAGAAGTTTAGTTTACTGACAAACTCCGGTTTAAACTCCACCGCTTTCAGCTCCACCACCACATAACAATGTAGTTTCAGATGATACATCAGTAAGTCGATGTAGTAGTCATCGCCATCAACCGTGATGTGATATTGCCTGCCAATATATGCAAAGCCACGCCCCATTTCAAGAAGAAAGTCCGTAATCTTGCTTGCCAAGGATTTCTCAATATCAAGTTCGTTCTGCAAGGCGACAGTGCCAATGAAGCTGAAATTGTATGGGTCTTTGAATATATGCCTTGCCAAATCCGATTGTGGCGGAGGCAATGTCTGTTCAAAGTTATTGATAGCATGACCCTTTGCGTGTATATATCCGTTGTCAATCTGCATGAGCATTACATCCCTACTCCACCCATTTTGCGCAGTTTCCGTGATATAGTAGGCACGTTCCGCATCATCTTTTACTTTAGACAGCAGAGAAATATGGTGATACCATGATATTTGTGCAAGTGACACTTGCACAAACTCCGTACCCTCATTCTCCAATTTGGCAAGTGTCGCTTGTAAAATTGGCAGTTCCCTTAATTGTGCAAGTGGCACTTGCACAAATGGGAAGTAAGGATAGGCATCGGCAAATTGACGCATATACTTTAAGTTGCGAACAGAATAACCTCTGTCATCGGGATATTTCATCGTCAAATCCTTTGACAGTTGTTCGATAACTTTCTTTCCCCAACCCTGTCTTTCCTGTTTGTCAAGTATTTGTTTGCCAATACTCCAATACAGCGACAACGTACCCATATTCACGTTGATTGCCGTTTTAAGTTTCGCCGTGTCAATCAATGTTTCAATGTCTTTGCACCATAACGTATAACCATTAGGTAATAAGTCATTGCCGTGCTTCGTTATCTCATTCATATCATTATTCATCTCCTACGTTGCCATTAAAGTTGATACGTTGTCGTATATGATGTCCGTACTATTTGTTATCTGAGACTTTCTTTGAAAGAGTTGGAATCCTCTCAGAGATTTTCCTTGAAGAACTCGGCCACTCGTTCCTGCGTCTTAGGGCCGCACTCATGTCCCATATCCCATATCTCGGTGACGAGACTGCCGCCTGCCTTTTGGCTGTCCCACACGCCGCGCATGATGGAGAAAGCCTTCTCCACACCCGGTATGGGGAATAGCTTGTCAGTACGGCCGTTGATGAAGAGCATAGGTTTGGGACAGGCAAGACTCGCTATGTGCGGATAGTCGAGGTACTGGCGCAGTGCCGGTATGCAGTTGGCGAAGCCTCCGTTCTCCTTGCGGCCGTACTTCCACGTCATCTGAACATCGGTCGTAACCATCCAGCACACGGCCGCACCCACCTTTATCCTGTCGGACAGGGCCGAGAGCATCCACGCACGGTAAGCTCCCATCGAGCAACCGGCGCAGCCTATTCTATTTTTGTCCACCTCAGGCAGCGTGGCGAGAAACTCAGTGGAGGCTATGTCATCGTATGTCATGAAGGCACTGAGGTCGCGGCCATACATCATCATATTGCCGGCGATGATGTCATACTTGTTGCGGTCCACGCCCTCGGCACGCCCGCGCTCGCCCCACATCGGGGCATCGGTGGAGAAAACGAGGTAGCCCCGGCGCGCCATATAGTCGCCCATATACTGCCCGCCGTAGACTTTGGGCTGCCACTCGTCGGCGTCCCTTATCACCGTGGAATCTTCGCCGAACGGCCGTATCATCTTCTCCTTGCCTATAAAAAGATGTGCGCCGTGGTCGTGAAGCAGGTTGATGGCCGGAAACGGACCTTTGCCGTCTGGAATGAGCACGTAGGCCCGCACGCGGTAGAAGGCGGAAAGATTGAACTCTATCTTCCGCGCCACATAGCCGTCGCGCCGCTCCTCGCCCAGCACCGTCATGTCATAGCTCTCGGGTGCCGGCGGCGGTGTCATCATGCACTCCAGCACCTTCTCACGCGCCTGCCGCTTCCACTTCGCGAAGTTGCGCGTCTTGCTGTTGCCCCACGCCATGGGATAGTTCAGCTGCGCCTGAAGCATGTCGGCGTAGACGGGAAAATCTTTGTAGAACTCATGGTTGGCACGCTTCTGCGCCGATGCCGTAACGGCCGACATGAACATTGCAATGACGGCAAGAACAAGTCGGATAGTAGTCTTTCTGTTCATATTCTCTATTTAATGTCATTGCAAAATTACGAATATTTATCGGTAATATCGTTGTGGAATTACAAAAATTTACTTCATGACACACGGCTCTTTCATTTAACTTTTGTTGCAAGGTACAGATAACGATGTTACGTGGCTCAGGTAACAGTGTTACAAGGCTCAAGTAACAGTGTTACGTGACCCGGATAACGATGTTACTTAGGCCGTGTAACAAAAGCTAAATGA
>NZ_URNN01000194.1 GCF_900549175.1 uncultured Prevotella sp.
AAAAAATAAAAATTAAGAGTTAAGAGTTAAGAGTCAACAACATCAAGTGCCAACTCTTAATTCTTAACTCTTAATTTTTAATTTAATTGTTCTTGAAGGTTACGGTGGCAAAGGCTTTGAGACGTGTTGCCCCATTGAAATCAGCATTACCAAGAGCACAATAAGAAGATATAGAACCGTTTGCCGTCTCATAAAAATATGACTGCCCAGACACTATATCAGAGAAACCATTTGCTTCCAATACCTTATTTATACTGCCAAGATTGGCCACCACATTCTTTATTTCAGCCAAACTCGGCAAGCGCCAACCACTCATACCCTCCACTGCCATTTCAGAAATGGCAGCATTGACAGCCGAAGCAACAGAAGATTGGTCTTCTGCATCAAAATCCAATTTCGAACGAGTATCACCTGTCATAAACACAACAGTCACACTGCCATCACTGTCCTCTACATTTGACAACACATAACATCCCTTATACAATGTTCCGGCAGCAGGAGCATCAGCCGTTATCGTGCCGCCCCCTATATCAGGATTGTCATCACCCGAACCATTATCGGCACCTTCACCAAACTCAAAACTGATTATACGTTCACCGGCCCACTCCGCTCCGGTCATCGTGCCGGAAAGAAGTACACCTTCGTCAGACAGATATGTACCTTCGAGCTTTATCTTATAATTAGCTTCAAGTTTGTCTGTAAGAGTATAAGAATAGCTCTTCGTGCCATCAGCATCCGTAAATCCGACTGTAACGGTGGCATTTCCGGAAGCCTCAAGCATATAGACACTCTCCACATTCTTCCATACATCTGTTCCTGCCTCCTTAGCCAGTGTTATTGTCTGCGTGCCATTCACACCGCTATACGTTCCGTCAAGACATAAGTTCTCATACAGAGGAACTATCGTTACAGACACACCGGTAACAGACTCCGGCACTCCGTTTATCTTAACCTCTTCCAACAGCATGACCTTTCGGCTCATGACAAGCTCCAATGTATTGACAGCTCCTGCCTGTACAGGAACCGAAGCGCCTGCATACATCAAGTCAGAATGTGATTTCCCTTCTTTCAAACTGACAATAGAATTTTTCCGTGCTTCAGCCATCGACGGAAGCACATAATCATCGCTTCCGGCTCCCGCTACCGCACATACACTGTACAGGCCCGCAACAAGTTTCATTCTGATTTCGTCATCGGCACCATTCATCACAGACATTGCCACACACCGGTCATCCTTATCAAAGACATAAACCGTCACAGGATAACTCACAGTCACTGTCCCACTCACACCATCAGCTCCTGCACGTGTGTGCAGAACCAAAGTGCTGTTCGGCTGTGCATTGCCATCATTCTCTAACATGACATCCTTTGAACATGATGCCGTTCCCGCTGTTGCCAATATCAACAACAACCATCCTAATAAATTTAATGATTTGTTCATCATAGATATAAATTTAATGGTTCGTTCGGACAAAGGTACAAATAATAATTTATATCATCAACTTTTTTGCGAGAAAAAACGTTGTTACTTGTCAACTTCTCTCTTATCTTCTCTCTTCAATACAACTTTTATCTTCGATATTCTGCGCTCATCCATCTCCAGTACCTCGAATGAGAATCCCCCATACTCAATACTCTCGTGTAGTGCCGGAAACTCTCCCTTAATCTCCAACAGCAGACCGGCCAAAGTATCGGCATCGCAGTCTTCATCCATAAAATCATCAGCGTCTACCTTCATAATCTTATAGAAATCGCTAAGAAGGGTTTTTCCTTCAAACACGAAAGTATTCTTGTCCAATCTGACGAAGTTCTTCTCCTCCTCGTCATACTCGTCATTTATCTCACCCACAATTTCTTCCAGAATATCCTCCAAAGTAACAATGCCACTCGTTCCGCCAAACTCGTCGACAACGACAGCTATATGCACCTTGTTTTCCTGAAAGTCACGCAACAAATCGTCTATCTTCTTTGTCTCTGGAACAAAATAAGGGGGACGTATGAGCGACTGCCAACGGAAATTGGCCGGTTTGCCAAGGTGAGGCAAAAGATCCTTGATATACAAGATGCCGCGGATGTTGTCTATATTATCCTGATATACCGGTATTCTCGAATAGTTATTGTCGATAATACATCTGAGCACCTCTGGAAAAGATGATTTGAAATCAAGGTCGATCACATCCTGCCGGCTCGTCATTATCTCCTTGGCCGTTTCATCACCAAAACGCACTATACCCTCCAGCAGTTTTTTCTCTTCTCCGATATCGTCCTTATCCGTCAACTCAAGAGCCTGCTCAAGATCATCGACACTCAACACATGATTTTCCTTCTGCATCATCTTCTCTGCCAACACACCCGAACGGATGAGCACCGTCTCGAACGGATAGAACAATTTACGGCAGAACAAAATACCGTTGACCGCCATACGGCAAAAACGCAACGGATTCTGACTGCAATATATCTTCGGCATTATCTCTCCGAACAAAAGCAATACAAACGTGAGAAGTACGGTAATACAGGCAAACTGCAACCAGTAAGCATCACCGAAGTCAATCAAATGACCGAAAAAGTAGTTGCACAGCATTATTATGGTCACATTGACAAGATTGTTCGTTATCAGAATCGTTGCCAAGGTGCGTTCGGAGTCCTGACGGAGCTTCATTATCTTTACATCGCTGTCCGATTTTTCTTCTGCCAGTTCGTCCATATCGTTGGGAGAAAGCGAAAACATGGCTATCTCCGAACCTGATGCAAATCCCGAAGCCAGCAAAAGCAAACATGCCAAAAGACCCGATATGACCACACCCAATGTAGGCGCCATAAAATGCACCTGACTCAACACCTGCTCAATATCCATCACCATCAACTATTATCCGATTTACTATCACCGTCCGCCCTCTTGTCGGTAACCGATTTAGGCGTGAGCATCTCCATATTTTCAGCCCACACCTCTGTTATGCTGTACCTCCTGCCCTGCTTGTCATCATACGTGGTATATCGGAGTCTTCCCTCAATATAGAGTTTGTCACCCTTGTGCACATACTTCTCCACTATCTCGGCCAGACGCCTCCACATAACAATGTTATGCCAGTCGGTGCGGTCGGGCACCTGAATACCGTTCTGCAGAGTGTAGCCACGCTCCGTTGTGGCAAGCGAAAAACGAGCCACAGCCACACCGTGGTCTACATATTTCACCTCCGGTTCCTTGCCTACATTACCAATCAGCATCACCTTGTTCATAACACACAAGCAGACTTTTATGAAAACGACACCCTCTTACTTGCAAAAACCAAGAAAACGGAATCTGAAGTTCTTGCCCTTTGCCGACGGGAACTGACTGCGCGAGTCAACGCGCTGACGCAGATGGTCGATGATTCTGTTATAGCAGTCAAGACCGGATGCAGCCTTGCACTGAGCCACAAAGTGTGTATCCCGATATTGAAATTTTCCCGTGCCCGGAACCTGAAGCACGCGCTTGAAATCAACAGATCCCTCGTACCATCCAAACTGATCCTCGTTAAGACGCGATAATGTTGATGACAACAATCTGGAACGCTCGTCTGAAGACACCGGAGTATGCAATGCACGCTTCTCCTTGAAGTCAAGCATCGTTGCCGCTTCTGTCTTTATTATTATGAAATATACACGCGGACGAATCTTATAGCGTTTCGGATAATAAACATCACTCGCCACATATTCGCGTATATCCTCCTCAAGCATCGGGTTCATCCCTATTTCATCAATATCGCATAGAAAAGATATGGCATCGTCTACATTGAAGCGATGGCGTCGGGCTGTATCGCCGTCGGCGCAAAGGATGAGGGCATTGCCGACACCATTACGGACGGTGAAAACGGCTTCCTCGTTCCCGCGGGCGATATCGACGAAACCGAGCGCGTGATGCGGCAGGTGTTCGCCCATCCGGAAGCGTATGAAGCACTCAGGCAGAAGGGCATGCGGT
>NZ_URNN01000195.1 GCF_900549175.1 uncultured Prevotella sp.
GAACAGCCCTACAGACGCCTTGTTGCCGTTGTCCGCCACTATATATAGCTGATGCAGGTGCAACACCGAACGGGCGTATTCCGCCACCTTTTCCAATGCCGCCGAGGCGTAGCCCCGCCGCCTGTGTGCGCAGGCAATCACGATACCTATTTCCGCCCTCATGTGCCGCGGGTCGAAATTCACCATATCCACCATGCCCACCACCTCACGTTCGGCGTTTTCTATCATCAGCCTCACCTGCCGGTCGGTATAGATGTCAGACGAAGAACGGGCGATGTAGTCATGCAGTACAAACCTTGAATACGGCACGTTGGTCACCCCTACATCCCACAGTTTCGTGTCGTTTTCAATATCGTATAGCAAATCCAGATCCTCAGGCTCCATGGCCCGCAGTCTTATTTCGGGAAAAACGATGCTGTCCGGCGTCATCTTATTATTTCGTTTGGTGTTATTACCGTCTTTGTCTTTTCGCTGTAAGTTCCCAGCTTTATCTTTCCGTTGGTGTTAACAGACATGATGTCGAGCATGCCCGTATATCCGAAGAGGTCGGCATCGTATACCACGCATACGGGCGCGTCAGCCGCCATTCCGCCTATCCGGGCCTGCTCGGCGGTTATGTCTGCCGTGTCTGTTGTCATGAATTCGGCCGAGAGACCGTGCCGGCAGACTATGCGCCTGCAGCGCTCCACCATCTTCTGCCCGCCGATGAAGACGTAATGCGTGTCGGCGGCCCTCCCTGTTGTCAGGCCGAGCACCTTGCGCATGTACGGCACCACCATCTGCATGAGCGCGACGGCGGCCTTGGTGTATATGGCGGCCTTTATCGGCAGCGTTATCCAGATGCCGAGATGGCCGTAGTGCTTGCGGAAGAAGATGAGCATGGCCTGATAAAACACGTGCACGTAGCGGTAAGACGTCTTGTGCGTGCTCTCGCCCTTGTAGTGCATGATGGGCAGGGGCAGATACCAGTTTTCGTATCCTCCCTTCAGCAGACGGTATGACAAGTCGATGTCCTCGCCGTACATGAAGAAGTCTTCGTCGAGAAATCCCACCTTGTCGGTGGCCGAGCGCCTCACCAGGCAGAAGGCCCCGCTCACCACTTCTATGCGCGCCGCCTCGTCCCATCCGAGATAACTCATGTAGTAACGCCCGAACACCCTGCTCTGCGGAAACCTCGCGCACAGGCCGCACATCTTGTAGAACGACGTCATGGGCGTGGGCAGTCCGCGCCGCGACTCCTTGGCCAGCGTGCCGTCGGGGTTGAACATCTTCACGCCCAGTCCGCCGGCCTGCGGGTGTTCGTCCATGAAGGCGACGGCCTTCCTTATGGTTTCCTCGCCCACGAACGTGTCGGGATTGAGCAGAAGCACGTATTCGCCTGCCGACTGCCGGTAGGCAATGTTGTTGGCGCGTGCGAAACCGAGGTTGCGGCTGCAGTCGATGATGCCGGCGTTGCGGTAGCGCCGGCGGAGAAAGTTCACCGAGTCGTCACGCGAATGGTTGTCGACGACGAATATCTCGCTCTCAATCCCGTCAAGAGCCTTGGCCAGACTGTTGAGACACTGCTCTATGTAGAACTTGACGTTGTAGCTTACTATGATGACCGTCAGCTTCATTCCCCGTCATGCTTTTGCGTTTCGTACATGCACCTGTCCCTGCTCGGATATGCAAACAGCATGCTGAGCAGTGAAATCACCGCCAGATATGCGAATGTCGGCTTCATGAAGAAGTAGTACAGCAGCGTGTCGGCCAGCATCGGAAGTCCGAGAAGCAGCAGCCTCACCTCGCCCCACACGGCCAGGGCCTGCGGCCCGTCGACCTCGAAGTCGGCGGCCACGCGCCTTATCCTGAACAGCCTCAGGGCCAGCGGTATGCACACTATGGCGAGCAGCTCCATGAGCGACGTGAGCACGAACTCCGCGTCGCCGCCCGCCGGCATGAATCCGGTGGGCAACAAGCCGGTTTCAAACAATATCACTGCCATTGCAGTATCGAAGACGAGCATCCAGAAGATGACCGTCAGTTTTCTTATAATCTTTTCCATTATCTGTTCGTTTCAAAAGGCATGCGGTTCTGTATCGACCTTCCCAGAGTCACCTCGTCGGTATACTCCAGCTCGTCGCCCACGGATATGCCGCGTGCTATTATGCTCAGCCGCACGTCGTAAGGCGCCAGCTTGCGCGATATGTAGAAGTTGGTGGCGTCGCCCTCCATTGTGGGGCTGAGTGCCAGTATCACCTCACTGACCGTTCCGCCGGCCACCCGCTTCACGAGCGAGTCTATCTCGATGTCGGCCGGTCCGATGCCGTCCATGGGCGATATTATGCCTCCCAGCACGTGGTACAGTCCGCCGAACTGCTGCGTGTTTTCCACCGCCATCACGTCGCGTATGTTCTCCACCACGCATATCGTGCTTCTGTCGCGCCTTGTGTCGGCGCATATCGGGCAGACGTCGGCGTCGCTGATGTTGTGGCACACGCTGCAGTACCTCACCTCCTTCCTCATCTTGTCCACCGCCTCAGCAAACAGGCTGACGTCGCTCTCCGGCTGACGCAGCAGGTGCAGCACGAGCCTGAGAGCCGTCTTGCGCCCTATGCCCGGCAGCTTGGCAAATTCGCCCACGGCCTTTTCCAGCAGTTTCGAAGGATATTGCTGTTCCATAATCAGTTTAAAAAGTAATATACATATAGTTTCGTTCCGTGCCTGTCGGGCCATGCCGCGGCCGGCAGGCGCGGGCTCAGCCCTCTATCTCGCTCAGCTCCAGCCACCGCATGCTCTTCTCGTCTATCTCGTCGTTCAGCAGCGGCAGTCGCTTGCTCTTCTCCGTCAGTTCGTCCACGCCCAGCCGTCCGCTGCACAGGTCGGCCTCGATGCTCTTCTTCTCCTCCTCCAGAGCGGCTATCTCGCGCTCGAGAGCGGCAAATTCGGTCTTCTCCTTGTAGGTCATCTTCCGGCGTGTCTCATGGCGGTAGTCGCGCTTGTCGGTGGTCTTCTCCTGCTTGTCCTGTTTCTTTTCGGCCTGCTCCGGAGCCATCGTGCTCCATGCCCTGTACTGCGTGTAGTTGCCGGGAAAGTCCTTTATCTCACCCTTGCCCTTGAACACGAGCAGGTGGTCCACCACCTTGTCCATGAAGTAGCGGTCGTGGCTCACCACGATCACGCATCCCGGAAAGTCGGCCAGATACTCCTCGAGAATCTGCAGCGTGACGATGTCGAGGTCGTTGGTGGGCTCGTCGAGCACGAGAAAGTTGGGGTTCTTCATCAGCACCGTACACAGATACAGCTTGCGCCGCTCGCCGCCGCTCAGCTTGTAGACGTAGTTGTGCTGCTGCTCGGGTGTAAAGAGGAAGTACTGCAGAAACTGCGATGCCGTCATGCGGCGTCCGCCTCCCAGGTCAATCACCTCGGCAATGTCGGTGATTACGTCAATCACCTTCTGCCTCTCGTCAAACTTCAGGCCCTCCTGCGAGAAATATCCGAAGCGCACCGTGTCGCCTATCACTATGCGTCCGCTGTCGGGTTTCTCCTCGCCCAGCAGCATCTTTACGAATGTAGACTTGCCTGTGCCGTTGTTGCCCACGATGCCCATCTTCTCGAAGCGCGAGAAGTTGTAGTAGAAGTCTTTCATTATCACGCACTCCGGCGACCACGCCTTCGATACGTACTGGCACTCGAATATCTTGCTGCCTATGTACACGTTGCTCGATTTCAGCCTCAGCTGCCGCTCCTCCATGCGCTGCCGCGCCACCTTCTCCAGCTCGTAGAAGGCCTCTTCGCGGTAGCGTGCCTTGTGGCCCCGTGCCTGGGGCATGCGCCTCATCCATTCCAGCTCGGTGCGGTAGAGGTTGTTGGCGCGGGCTATCTCCGCCCTGCGGGCGTCGATGCGCTCCTGCCGTTTTTCCAGATAGTAGCTGTAGTTGCCGCGGTAGGTGTAGATGG
>NZ_URNN01000196.1 GCF_900549175.1 uncultured Prevotella sp.
TTGCGTTGCGGTTACGGCCTAACCGTGATGCAAGTACGGCCTAACCGGAGTGAGAAAAGGCCCTCTCTGCTATATTGACAAATTAACAAATGCGTAACCCGCTGACTGTCAACGCTCCCCATTTTCGCGAAAAATCGCGTATTTCGCGTCGTAGTGCGAAAATCGCGGTACGGGTGCTCTTTAACATACGTTAAAGTAATGATTTTTACGAGTGGCACTTTCCATCGGTCAGAGCGGATAACCGTCGAAGTCGTAGAGCACCGTCGACAGATAACGTTCGCCCGTGTCGGGGAGCAGTACGACGATGTTTTTTCCCGCATATTCCGGCCGGCGGGCAATTTCGGCAGCGGCAAAGGCGGCGGCGCCCGACGATATGCCTACGAGCACCCCCTCCATGGCAGCCAGTTGGCGGCCTGTGCGTATGGCGTCATCGTTGTCCACGTCTGCCACCTCGTCTATCAGGCTCGCATCATACGTGGCAGGCACAAAACCGGCTCCAATGCCCTGAATCTTGTGCGGACCCGGCTTGCCGCCGTTGAGCACGGGCGACGAGAGCGGTTCTACGGCAATGATTCTGATGGCGGGGTTGAGTTCCTTCAGACGGCGTGCCACGCCCGATACGGTGCCTCCCGTGCCCACTCCGGCCACAAACACGTCTACCGTGCCGCCGGTGTCGGCCCATATCTCGTCGGCAGTGGTTTCATAGTGTTTCTGCGGGTTGGCCATGTTCTCGAATTGTTGCAGTATGACGGCACCGGGAATGGTGTCGCGCAGTTCTTCGGCAGCCCTGATGGCTCCCGTCATGCCTTCCGCACCCGGTGTCAGGCGCACCTCGGCTCCGTATGCCCTGACGAGGCTGCGGCGCTCAGTGCTCATTGTGTCGGGCATGGTGAGTATCAGCCGGTAGCCTTTCACGGCCGACACCAGTGCCAGTCCCACGCCGGTGTTGCCGCTCGTAGGCTCGATGATGGTGGCTCCGGGCTGCAGCCGTCCTGAGCGTTCGGCGTCTTCTATCATGGCCAGTGCTATGCGGTCTTTCACGCTTCCGCCGGGGTTGAAGTATTCCACTTTGGCCGTTATGGCCTTGTCGAGGCTCATGTGTGCCGAGAATCTGCCGAGTTCCAGGAGCGGCGTGTTGCCGATGAGGTCGGTAAGTTGTTTTGCCATTTTCTTCATAATCGTTATTGTGTTAGTGAATGGTTGGGGCAAAGGTAGTGAAAAATGGCGGCATGCGTGTTTCCCTGCGGGTTAAAAAAAGTATACATATTGGTGGCGGCGGCAAATATGATGGCGGTTTTTAGAAAAAAAAACATAATTTCTTGTGCGTGTGGAATTAATTATCTACATTTGTAAAACGAAAATAAAACATACACATATTTATTATATTATGATAGACGTAAAAGAAACATTGACCTCGGCTGAGGAGAAAATGGAGATGGCTGTGATGTATCTCGACGAGCAGCTGTCGCGTGTGCGTGCAGGTCGCGCCAACGTTGCCATTCTCGACGGTGTGAGAGTGGAGTCGTACGGCTCGATGGTGCCGCTCAATCAGGTGGCCACAGTGTCAACCCCCGATGCCCGCTCGATAGCCATCCGTCCGTGGGACAAGAAGATGATACGCAGTATCGAGAAGGCCATTATGGACAGCGATGTGGGTATCACCCCCGAGAACAACGGCGAGATGATTCGTCTCGGCATACCGCAACCCACGGAGGAGCGTCGTAAGGAACTGGCCAAGCAGTGCAACAAGTACGGTGAGAACATAAAGGTGCAGATTCGCAATGTGCGCAGCGAACTGAAGGACAAGTTGAAGAAGGCCATCAAGGACGGTCTGTCGGAAGACGTGGAGAAGGATGCCGAGAACGACTTGCAGAAGGTTCACGACAAGTACATCAAGAAGGTGGATGACCTGCTTGCCGCAAAGAACAAGGAGATAATGACGGTGTAGAAATTATGAATTTGGAATTACGAATTATGAGTTGTCGCTGCGCGATTACGAGTTGTTCAATTACGAATTGTAATTCATAAATAAGCAATTCGTAATCGCGCAGCGACAACTCGTAATTCGTAATTTATAATTCAAAATTCACAAATGTTCGGTTTAGTAGTAAGAAACACAGGCAGCTGGTATACCGTCAAGACAGATGACGGACAGCAGATAGATTGCAAGATAAAAGGTAATTTCCGCCTCAAGGGCATACGCAGCACCAATCCGGTGGCTGTGGGCGACAGGGTGGAGATAGTGCCCAATCAGGAGGGCACTGCATTCATCACCGCCATCGGAGAGCGCCGCAACTATATCATACGCAAATCGCCCAATCTGTCAAAGCAGAGCCATATCATAGCCGCCAATGTCGACCAGGCCATGCTCGTGGTCACGGTCAACCGGCCGCAGACCAGCACCACGTTCATCGACCGCTTCCTGGCTTCGGCCGAAGCCTATCGCGTGCCTGTTGTGCTTGTGTTCAACAAGACAGACATCCTCGATGATGACGAGCGTCGTTATCAGGACATGATGGTTGCGCTTTATGAAAATATCGGCTATGAGTGCCGTGCCGTGTCGGCAGCCACCGGCAGCGGCATTGACGGACTGCGTGAGTTGCTCGCCGGCAAGATTACCGTGCTCAGCGGCAACAGCGGGGTGGGGAAGTCGACGCTCATCAACAGCATCCTGCCGGGTGCCAATCTGCGCACATCGGAAATCAGCGACGCACACAACACGGGCATGCACACCACCACTTTCAGCGAGATGCTGCCCCTGCCTGCCGCCGACGGCGATACTACAGCCGGCGGCGGATATATCATCGACACTCCGGGTATAAAGGGCTTCGGAACGTTCGACATGGAGCCGGAGGAGCTGACGGGCTATTTCCGCGACATATTCCATTTCTCCAAGGACTGCCGTTTCAACAACTGCACCCACCGTCACGAGCCCGGTTGCGCCGTGCTCCGTGCACTGGAGGAACACTATATCGCCGCGAGCCGTTACCAGTCGTACCTCAGCATGCTTGACGACAAGGACGAGAACAAGTACCGCGAGGCGTTCTGAGGCTTCGCAGTATTTGTTTTCTTTTTGCAGTTGTCTTCTTTAGTTCACCCCATTCTTCTTATCCTTGCCGTATACCATGCCACGATGATGAGTATGACAACGACAGCGCCGATGGTGAGTCTGCGGGCGACGGCACTGCCGGCAAACGTATCTCCGGCCATTCCCCACACTATGAAGATGTCCATCACCGATATTGCAACTCCGAGAATTCTTGCCATCCGCACCACGGCAATATATTGTGCCTGATTTTTAAGTTCGTAAGGCATGTTGATATAGCGTGCGGGGCGGTATGCGCAAAAACACATCAGTGCCGACACGAACGAACCTACAAGAGCGGTTATCGGCACTACCCATTTGGTTCCAGAAGCGTCGGCAGTGCCGGTGGCGTCAAAATGGGTGGCAACCTGTTCCGGCAGGTGCTTCCATATACAGGCCACCATTACCCACATCGCGATATTGATTATGGCTATGGCAATCTCGAAGGCCGTGCCCTCGGCGGTGCGCGTAACCCTTACGTCCGCGTCAGAATTGTTGTTTTGTCCAAACGTTATCATCTCTTCCGTTTTTTTTTATTCGGTTTAAATCACACGCTACTCGTTTTCCCCGTCTGTTGTTTTTGTCTTTCGTTTCTTTGGCAACCTTCCGGCTTTGCGCAGCGCTTCTGCTATGATCCATTGCAGCTGGCCGTTGGTAGACCGGAATTCGTCGGCCGCCCACGTCTCGATGGCATCCATCGTGTCGCTGTCTATGCGCAGGATGAAGCTCTTTGTCTTGGTCTTTTCACTTTTTGCTGC
>NZ_URNN01000197.1 GCF_900549175.1 uncultured Prevotella sp.
GCTTCGCTCTGCCCCGGGCTATGTGCTTGCTGCCCCTGCGGGGCGTACCAATAATCGCCCACACTTTTAAATCCGAATTAGAATATGTTCAGCCAAACACCATGCAAACGTTTTGACCTGCCCCTACAGTTCTATCAACAGAGGAACCTCTTTACTCTTACCTCTTTACTCTTCACTCTTACCTCTTTACTCTTACCTCTTCACTCATCACTCTGCACTCTGCACTCTTACCTCTTAATTCTTAACCCTTTGCGTAATGCCTTCTCGCGGCCTCCTGCTGGCGGGCCTCCGAGAAATTGCTCACGCGCTTGAGGTATCCGATGATGCGCGTCATGTAGTCGACGTTCTTCGAATGGCACTTCGGGCACTCGTGCAGGTAGCGCTTGTCTATCGTACCGCAGTCGTTGCACAGGGTGTTGGGTATGTTGAACGTGAAATAGTTGCATCCCTCCTTTGCCGCCACACCGAGCAGCTGGCGGTACTGCGCCTTCGACAGATGCTCCTCCAGATTCATGTGCAGTGCCGAGCCGCCCGTGAGATGCTGTATGTATGGCGCGCCGTGCAGCTTGAACTTGTCGATGATGTTGAGCGAGTCGTCCTCCACGATGTAGAAGTAGCTGTTGTAGCAGTCGCGCGGCACGAAATATCCGTCCTCGCGGTCCCACTTGGCATGCTTCACTCCCACGTTTTCGGCCGGAATCATCTCGCAGTTGAACATCACCTCCTTCGTGCGGTACTCCCTGTTCTTCTTCTCCACCAGTCCCAGAACGGTCTGCACGAACGTCAGGTAGTCGGGGTTGTCGTCAATCTTCAGACCCATAAATTCGGCCGCCTCCACCAGTCCGTTCACACCTATCGTGAGATACTGGCGCGCGATGTTGATGTATCCGGCGTCGAAGAGCGGCAGCATGCCGTTCTTCCACAGTGCCTTCAGGTTCTCGTTGTACGCCAGCTGCACCTTGTGGCACAGGTCGATGATGTCGGTGAGAAACTCCGTGTAGTCCATCTTGTTGTTCACGGCATACTGTATGCAGCGGTTGAGGTTGACGGTAAGCACGCTCTTCGAGCCCGTCGACACGCCGCCGGCCCCCAGCGTGTAGCTGAATCCGTTGTCCTGTATCTCGTTGCGCAGGCGGCAGCAGCTCGACAGCGAGTCGGCGTTGTCACTCATGTATGTGAAGAACGAGTGCCCCTCCGCGTACATCTCGGCGGTGAAGTCGGCCCACTCCCTGTCCACCATCTCGCCGTCCTTGCTCAGCAGCGCCATCGTCTCCACGGGGAAGGTTAGCACCGTCTTGGTGCGCTCCTTGTTGAACCACTTCATGAAGCGTTTCTGCAGCCAGCTCAGTCCGTCCCAATCGGGGCGGCTTCCGTCGGGGAAGTAGAACTCGCCGAAGAGGCTCTCAAAGTAAGGGCGGTCGTAATAGGCTATGTTCCAGAACACAGCCTGATAGTTGCGCGCGCCCGTGGGCTGGTTGATGGAGTATACAATCTGCTCGAAGCAGTCGGTTATCATCTTGTCGATGGTGCGCTTGCGGCTGGAGAGGTCCACCACCTTGTCGGCCTCCTTGTAATATTCGCGGCCGTACTCCAGACCGATGAAATGGTTGAGGTACATCAGGAACTCGGGTGTGGCGCACGCTCCGCTCAGCATGCTCGACACCATGAACACCATGTTGACGAAACCGCCGCAGAACGATTTCAGGTTGGTGGGTGCCGTAGAGTTGCCGCCTATCGACATCGTGCCGCCGATGAGCCATGGGTACATCGTTATCGACGCACAGTAGTTGGCCAGGCTCGTCTCGTCGTTCTTATATATAAAGTGGTGGTTGAGCAGGTCGATGTAGCGGTCGGCCAGTTCCTTGCCGTACATCTTCTTTATGCGGTCGGTGAGCAGGCGGCGGTTGAGGCGTATGAATCCCGACTTGGGCAGCTCGCCTATGAGCGTGGCAATGTTCTTGTGCTCCACGTTGGCGTTGGCGTCGTACTTCGACCCCGTGGCGGCATTGGCGGCCTCGCAGTAGTCGGCCAGAAACTTCAGCTTCTCCATCGTCTCACGGTCTTCCGTGTGGCGCTGGCGGTAGAGCATGAACGATTTTGCCACCTTGAAGTATCCCTCCCTCATGAGCGACTCCTCCACCTGGTTCTGTATCTCCTCCACCGTGATGCCCTCGTGTATGTCGAGATGGCTCAGTATCTTTGATATACAACCCAAATCGGCCGGTTCGTCCACTGACTCGAACGCCTTGATGATGGCGTTCATTATCTTATCAAGCGAAAATCGGTCTGCAGAACCGTCTCTTTTTGTAATTGTAAAGCTGTTTATATCCATGATTGTTTTCTTTTTTGGAAAACTTTTCCTTGTCGGCCAAGAAAAAAGTTTTCCGTTTTCGGTAACTTTTTATTCTTAATCCGGACCGGAATATTCCGCCGGAGCTTTGCGAAAGCGAACGCAAAGATACAACAAAATCCGGTATCATCTACCGGATTTGCCACAAAAAAGTTGTGCCCGATATAAAGTTTTCCTAAAGCTTTACAGTGGAAATATCGACCAAACCTTTAACTATCGCGTAAATGGTGAGGCCTGCCGGACTGTGTATCTGCAACTTACGCGCGATGTTGCGACGGTGTGTGATGACCGTGTTGACCGATATGCAGAGATGGTCGGCTATCTCCTTGTTGGCCATGCCCTGCACGAGCGCCACCACCACATCCTTCTCGCGCTCGGAAAGCATGTCGGAAGTGTCGGTGCCGTTCTTGAAAATCATCGTCGATATGTTGCGGCTCACGTCATCCTGTTTGCGCAGCTGCTCAAGGCGGCGTATGGCCGGAACGAAAATCCTGTCCTCCACCTGCGCGTGCAGCGTGAGCCACTCCTCGTTGTTGTATATGTCGTGCAGCGTGGCCATGAGCATGTTGTTGCGCCGCGAGTCGGCTGGCATGTACTTGATGATGAGCATCTTCAGCTCCTTCAGCTTGGCGGCCGGCTCCTCGTGGTTCTTCGAGAAAGTCTCTATGCTGTAGCCGCCCGCAGGCTCGCCCTCGAGCAGCGAGGTGACGTAGGGGAAGAGCGTCTTCTTCTCGAACATCATGTGGCGGTTTATCTCGCGGGCGTATTCGTCGAAGAGGTTCATCATCAGCCGGCCTATGCCGTCGTCCACGTCGATGGACTCCGACAGCTCGCGGCGTATGAATGGCAGCTGGAAGTCGAGGTAATAGACATGGCTGGCCTCCAGATAGTGCAGCAGCGTGGGCACCGACAGCTGCTCGTCGTTGTCAAAATCAGAATATCCGTTGATGGTCAGATTGACCACGGCAAGAAACGTGTGGGTGTCCACACCGTTGTCGTCGCATATCTCCTGCACGGTCTTGTCTCCGAAGCCGAGGTTGATGCCGAAGCATCCGAGCGACTGCAGCATGTCATAATTGTCTCTGATGAGCGACATCATCTTGTCGCCCGCCTCATATATCTTCTGCGTTCTCATTTTGTATGTGGCGTTTTTTTCGTTGCGGGTGCAAATTTACAAAAAAAATCACTGCGGCGCAATAGTCATTTGTGGGTATCGCCGACGGCGCGCGTCAGCCTCTGCCTACCGCGTTTTGAGTATCGGGGCGTACAGGCGGCCTGCCGCCGTGCTTACAGTTTGAAAGCGTGCCGCCACCTGCCACGTTCCGTCCGTCCGACACGCCGTTCTCCTTTTTCAAAAAAATGTTCTCCGGAGGTGGAAATCGGGACGGAAAATATGGTTTTTTGTCTCCGTTTTGCCGTTTTTGGTACGGAAAATGCC
>NZ_URNN01000198.1 GCF_900549175.1 uncultured Prevotella sp.
AAAAGCCAAAACTTGAACGTCATTCTTGTTATAGATTTATCCGTCTGCGCAGTATAGAATCGAGTATGGCGAAAAACGTAAGGCAAACAGTCATCAGTATGACGCATGACAGAGAGTAAGTGCCGTCTGCCATATTGCGTATGATCCTGGCCATTGTGTCTTCATACAGATATGCGAGTGTGGCTATTCCGACTGTACATACCATGCCGAGCGATGCAACGGTCATGATGCGCTGCCGGCGTGCCGTGCGTCTCCTTTCAGCCTCAATGCGGCGCATTGTGGTGATGGTGAAGTCGGACGGCAGTTTCACCGTGTCGCTTTCCGCAGTATTGTTTATGGCCTGCCGCAGTGCTTTGTCCGTGTCATATATCGTTTCCATTGTCGTTGACTATTATGAGATACAGTTTCTTTCTTATTCTGTGAAGTCTGGTTGCCACGGTTCCTGGTTCCGTTCCCATTATGTATGCAATGTCCTTTATCGGGAAGTTGTCGTAATAGTAGAGTTTTATGAGCGTCTTTTCGTCAGGCTTCAACAGCGTGATGGCTCTCTGAAGCTGCTCCGTGCGCCGGCTGTCGGCCATGGCTTCGTCCACATCTGCTTCGTTCACGGGTGTGCGTTCGTCTATCTCTACATATTTAATTCGCCTGCGCCGCAGATGACTCAGCGCACACCTGTATGCTATCCGGCTTATCCATGTGTGAAACGAGGCGTTGCCGAGAAAACTGCCGAGGTGGTTGAAACCGTTTATGAAAGCGTCCTGCACCAGCTCTTCGGCATCTTCGCGGCTCGTTACGAGTTGCGCCACGAGAGCCGTAACGCTGTCGGCATAGCGTCCGATGAAGTAGCTGTAGTCTTCACTGTGCCCGTCGAGTATGCGCCTTATCAGTATGCTTTCGTCCTTGTCCATCACGTTTTTGCCGGTTTCATTCAGTTGTAATGTCCCTTTGTTCTCAGTCGTTGCGGCCTTCCTTGTTGCCGTTCTCCCTGCATCGTGTCTTGTGTTCTATTATATATGACAGTACAAGAGCCAGTCCGCCGAAGAAGCAGATGCACGCTGCAGACAGCATTTCCTTTGTGTAATAAGCACTTATCTGATCGTTTATTCTTGGCATTATAACTGTCATTGCCAATATGGCCGTGAAGCATCCCAGCCCCACTCCGAGGATAAGCATGCCGATGCGCAGCGGCAGGAACTTGTTGTTTTGCCCGTTTCCCATGTTGAGGTTAGTTCCGGAGAGGTCCACTCCCTTTATATCCTCAATCTTGTTTATAATCATTTTACGCTCTTCCTTGCGAACGAAGAGTTCAAACACTTTGTAGATTGTGCCGAATATAATCAGCACTGTGGTGGGAACTGAAATCCAATCCATAGTCTTTCTTGTTTTAAATTGTTCGTTGTTATTTTATTGTCTTATGCCTTTATAGACGCACCCATGGCAGAAATATTACAGTATTCGGGCGTTTTTTTTATCCCAATGGGAAATAATGCCTACCTTTGCACGAGATAAGCAGCACCAGGCAATAGGAGAACAAGTTCTCGTTGTGCCCGTTTGCATTATCTTTGCACCCCTAAACGAAGAGAAGAAAAGAATGGAAAAGGAAAAGAACAGACAGGCAGACATGACGAAGATAGCGCTGCCGGTGCTGGTGGCGTTGAGCCTTTCACATTGTCTTAACGACCTGTTGCAGTCGGTGGTGAGCGCCGTCTATCCCATATTGAAGACCGACCTTGCGCTCACGTTCTCCCAGATAGGACTCATCACGCTTGTCTACCAGCTTGCCTCGTCGGTGTTCCAGCCCGTCGTGGGGTTTGTTTTCGACAAGCGCCCGCTGTCGTGGAGCCTGCCTTTCGGCATGTGTTTCTCCACCGTCGGGCTTCTTGTCCTGTCGCAGGCCGGCAGTTTTCTCACGGTGCTGCTGTCTGTGGCCTTTGTCGGCATAGGCTCGTCGGTGCTCCATCCCGAGGCATCGCGCATCACGTCGCTGGCCAGTGGAGGGCGTCGCGGACTGGCACAGTCGCTCTTTCAGGTGGGCGGAAATTTCGGAACGTCCGTCGGTCCGCTGCTCGTCGCCCTCGTCGTCGCGCCTTACGGCCGCGGCAATGTGGCGTGGTTTGTCATCGTCTCCATGCTCGCCTTCATGGCCATGGTGCCCATCTGCCGATGGTATGGCGCCTACCTGCGCAGGGTCAAGGCCGAACCTGCGGCCATGCGCCGGCGTGTCAGTCGTACGTTGTCGGTGCGGCGCACGGTGTTTACGATATTCATCATCATGCTTCTGATATTCTCCAAGTACATCTATATGGCCTGCCTGACCAATTACTATACGTTCTATCTCATCCGCCGCTTCGGCGTTTCGGTGCAGACATCGCAGATTCTGCTCTTCGTCTTCCTTGTAGCTATGGCCGTGGGCACCGTGGTTGGAGGTCCCGTGGGCGACCGTTACGGGCGCAAGTTCGTCATCTGGGTGTCCATACTCGGCTGCGCCCCGTTCAGTCTGCTCATGCCCCACGTCGGTCTCGCGGCCACCGTCGTGTGCAGTTTCGGTGCCGGACTGATGCTTTCGTCAGCCTTTCCCGCCATCCTTCTCTATGCCCAGGAGCTTCTGCCCAACAAGCTCGGCCTTGTCTCCGGCCTGTTCTTCGGCTTCGCTTTCGGCGTGGCCGGCATAGCCAGTGCCATCCTCGGCCTGTTTGCCGACGCCTACGGCATCGAGGCCATCTACTCTTTCTGCGCCTATACCCCGCTGCTCGGCGTGGTGGCTTTCCTGCTGCCTAATCTCGGGAAAAGGTAAATCGGGTGGGATTGTTGTGTCGTTTCGCCGCCATTCATTTCGCCGCAACGGTGATTTTTCATCCGGATTGATGGCGTAACTCACTTTTTTTGTGTAAGTTTGCAGAAGAAAAGCATCTTGAAATGCAATCTATCAGCAAGGGCAAAAGCATAAAATAATAATGGCACAATCATTAAGTAAAATATACATTCATCTGATATTCCATATCAAGACAACGGGTCCAACGATACGGGATGCCGAGTTGCAACGTGTACATTCGTATATAGGGCAACTTGTAAACACAACAGGTTGCAGAGTGATGCGTGTCGGCGGAACAGGTGATCATGTCCATATATTGTTTCTATTATCAAAGACCGTGTGTGTGTCGAATGTGGTGGAGGAGGTGAAACGCAACAGCAGCAGATGGATAAAGTCCATTGATCCTTATTACGGGAAGTTTGAATGGCAGTGCGGTTATGGTGTATTTTCTGTGAGTCAGTCGGTGGTTGACAAGACAATGCAATATATCCGGCAGCAGCGTGAGCATCATCAGAGGCGATCATTCAAGGACGAATACAGAGATTTTTTGAGATTGTATAACATAGAATATGACGAGAAATATGTTTTTAGTGATTAATAATTTGTCCGTTTTTCCGGGATATTGGAGGTCCGGAAAGCCCGTTGGCGTTTAAATAGCACGTTGTTCGGTGATACGGGTGCGCCGTTGACGTTTAAATAGCACGTCGTTCGGTGATACGGGTACGCCCTGAAAGGGCAGTGAGCTCATAGCCCGGGGCAGAGCGAAGCGGCACCCCGGGGATTATACATGGATATTACAATCGCCCTGAA
>NZ_URNN01000199.1 GCF_900549175.1 uncultured Prevotella sp.
GGGAATTGAAACTTTAGACACCATAAGACAGTACTTTGCCACACAACCAATAGAAAAGGCATGGTTATTTGGTTCTTGCTCAAGGGGTGAGGGCACTCCAGACAGTGACATTGATATACTTATCAAGTACAGTGATTCCAATTCCATATCACTGATGACAATCTCAAGAATCATCACATCGTTAAGCAAAAAACTCAACCGCAAGATTGACGTAGTGGAAGAAGGATGCCTTATGCCATTTGCCAAAATGAGTGTTGAAAAGGACAAACAGCTTATATATGAGAGAAAAGATTAAAGACAAATGTAATGTCAGACATTGCCTCACTCAAAACAAATCATCAAATCCGTCATCGTCAGCCTCACGCACCGCTTCACGCTTAGGCGGATTCTTCAGATTGCCCTCCTTGTCGAACATGCCGTATGTGGTACGGAGAACGATGAACTCGGTGCGGCGGTTCAGCTGGTTGCAAATCTCCTGCTGTTCTTCGGGCAGCTTCTTTATGAACTCCTCGGTCAGCACGTCGCCCTCCTTTAGGAAAGTGAGCTTTTCGGTGAGTTTCTTCTTTATAGTCTTGGGCTTCTCCTTACCGTAACCCACGGGCGAGAGACGGTCGGCGGCGATGCCATGTTCCGTGAGATAAGCCACCACACTCTCGGCACGGCGCTGCGACAGCAACTTGTTGTACGCCTCGGGACCGCGGTAGTCGCAGTGGGCACTCAGCTCGATGGTTACATTGGGGTTTTCGTTGAGCAGCTTTATCAGTTCGTCAAGCGCCGTTGTCGACTCGGGCCGGAGCGTGGCCTTGTCGAAATCGTAGAAGATATTGTCTATAAGCACGGGCGCGGTGATGCTCGCCAGAGGGAACTGGAGTACATGTTCCTCCGAACGGTCGGACGGTTCCACACGCAACTGCTCCTTATGATTGAGAAAACCCTTGCACGTGCCGAGGAAAACATAATCGACATTGGGATTTATCTGCTGCGTGAACGACCCGTCGCCCTTCACGCTCAACTTCAGGTTTGTACCGTCGTTACCCACCATATAAACCAAGGCGTTGGGCAGCTCGTAACCGTCCTGCTCGTAAACCCATCCCTTTACGGTCTGCACAATCTCCGGATTCTCGAAACTGTAGATATGATCCCATCCCTTGCCGTCGCCGCGGTTTGACGAGAAGAACCCGCGGTTGTGAAGCCCCTCGAATGTCATGCCGAAGTCGTCACCCTGCGAATTAAGCGGGAAACCGGGATGCTCTATCTGCCATCCGCCCCTCACGGTGTCGGGCTTAGCTATGTATATGTCGAGACCGCCCATGCCGGGATGACCGTCGGAAGAGAAATAAAGGTCGCCATTGGGCCGGAATGTCGGAAACATCTCGTCGCCCCCGGTGTTTATCGGAGCTCCGAGATTCTCCACACCACCCACTCCACTCGTGGTCAGCCGCACGCGCCAGATGTCAAGACCGCCCACTCCGCCGGGCATGTCGCTCACGAAATAAAGCCACTCGCCGTCGGGCGACACCGCCGGATGGGCGTAACTGGAGAGCGTGTCGTGCGTGATTTCGAGCGGCGTCGACTTGCCCCAACTGGCATCCGAACGTGCAGAAGTGCAGATAGTGGCATAGCGCGGATAAGAGGCGTCGCTGAGACACTGCGTGAGATACATGGTGCGTCCGTCGGGCGTGAACGAACATACGCCCTCGTCGAAATCGGAATTGAGCTCAGAATCGATGCCTTCCGGCTTCGTCCACTTGCCCTTTTCATCCTTTGTGGACACGAAGATGTCACCGTTCTTGGTGCCCGTTATGCCGCTCAACTCGTCACCCTTCACATCGTTGCGCGTGGATGTGAAGTAAAGTTGGTCGTACTCATCGCCGGCAAGCATCGGCGAATAGTCGGCACGGCGCGAGTTGAAGAAGTTCTCTCTCTTTACGGTGTACAGCGAACCGGCCTCCTTCCACTGCGGAGCCATCTCCGCCGAACGCAGTCCGACGCGCGCCCTACTGTTGCCGGGCATGCTGTCGAGCACGATTTGGAAATGCTTTGCGGCATCTTTATAGTTGCCGTTCTTCATCAGCTGCTGCGCCAGATAAAAATGCGTCATGCTGTCCGTCTGATTATAACGTATGGCGTTGTTGTATGCGGCAATGGCCCGTTGCGAGTAGTTTATCCTACGATAGCAGTCGGCAAGTTTCAGTGCGCGCTTTCCGCGTGTGGCGCGTTCCTTGGCAGGCGTGGCCGAATATGCCTTCTTGTACTGCGTGGCAGCATCATAATACTCCCCCAGGGCGTAAAACTTATCGCCCTTTTTCATGGCTGAATCGGCTCCGCACGATGCAAGAGCCACAGCCATCACTGCCATAAACAATATTACGTATAGATTAATCTTGCGCATACCTTATATTAATAACGCCATCGCCGCCGCTTTATTGCTTACGTGGAAACGATTGTTACAAAAAAGTATGACGCGAACAAAATAATTCCATTTCAAAGAGCCGAATGTCGGTAATTTGCACTATCTTTGCCATATAAAAACAAAATCGGCATATGATATTTCCCATTGGCATACAGAGTTTTGAGAAGATACGTACGGACGGATATGTCTATGTAGACAAAACGGCGCAGATATACAAGCTGGCCACAACCGGCAGCTACTACTTTCTAAGCCGCCCGAGGCGCTTCGGAAAGAGCCTGCTCATATCAACGCTCGAAGCATACTTCAGCGGAAGGAAAGACCTGTTCAAAGGTTTGGCCGTGGAGAAGCTGGAGACAAAATGGACGGAACACCCCATCCTGCATCTCGACCTCAACTCGCGGCTGTACGAGGACAAGGAATCGCTGAAGGCAGAACTCAACAAGCATCTGGAAATATGGGAGCGCCGATACGGTGACGAGTTCAAGGACCGCGCACTCGAAGAACGCTTTTACCAAGTGATAATAAAGGCGTACGAGCATACTGAGCAGCGGGTGGTGATACTCGTTGACGAGTATGACAAACCCATGTTGCAGACAATAGGCAACAGAGAGCTTCAGGACGAATACCGAAACATACTGAAAGCGTTCTACTCTGTGCTGAAAACGCTCGACAGATACATACGCTTCGCCTTTCTCACGGGCGTGACAAAGTTCGGAAAGGTGAGCGTGTTCAGCGACCTCAACAACCTTAAAGACATCTCGATGGACCGCCGCTATATCGACATATGCGGCATGACAGAACAGGAAATACACACATATTTCGAGGACTCCCTGCACGAACTGGCCGAGGCCAGCGGATCCGATTATGAGACAACATGCGACAAACTAAAGCTCCAATACGACGGATATCATTTCGAAGCGGACTCCATAGGCATATACAACCCGTTCAGTCTGCTCAGTACATTCGACATGATGAAATTCGGCGACTACTGGTTTGAGACGGGCACGCCATCATTTCTCGTCCATCTGCTCAAGCAAGCCGACTACGACCTGAACAACTTGCAGGAAGAGCTTGTGTCATCCGACCTGCTCAACAGCGTTGACTCGATGTCGCAAAACCCAATACCCGTGATTTACCAAAGCGGTTATCTCACGATAAAGGGATATGATGAAGAGTTCAAGACATATCAACT
>NZ_URNN01000200.1 GCF_900549175.1 uncultured Prevotella sp.
CCCGCCGGTACCGGTCTGCGTGAGTTTGAGAAGATCATCGTTGGCTCCAAGGAGGAGTACGACCGTATACAGGCTAACCGCAAGAACGTGATCGACTTTGCTCAGGAGACGGCAGAAGCCAATAAGGAATAATCATTTAATTGAAGAGGGAAGAGTGAAGAGGTAAGAATCCTATAGCTCTGATATTTAAACGCTCTAAAATATTTAAACGCAAAGACGCGAAGACGCAGAGAATTGAAACTCTGTATCTTCGCGTCTTTGCATTTAAAACCTACGCCGTGAAGCCTATCCGCAGCGGCCTTACCATGGTCACGCTCTTCCTGACAAGACCGCTTTCGGTCTCCATGACATCACTCTCTTCTATCTGGCTGAACAGTTTTTTGATGTCTTGGCTGTTTCCGGCGGTGGTGTCGCAGGAAGACATTTCTGCTGACGACATCACGCGCCGTGCCATGTTTTTTATAACTCCGTGGTGTATCAGGTTGTGAACCCACCGCCCGTTGCCGAAATACTCGTCACGCTCTTTCACGGCGTTCTCTATCAGCCGGTACAGTCGTGCGTCGGCCTCGGGAGTCAGGTCGTAGTTGTTGCCGTTGCACACACCTCTGGCTATTTCCATAAGTTCCTCAGCTGTGTAGTCATCGAAGTGGAACACCAGCGGGAAGCGCTCCTTCAGTCCGGGATTGTGCTTCATCACCGCCTGCATCTTGTCCTCATAACCGGCCAATATTACTATCAGGTCGGGATTCGGTTCGGCAAGCACAGTCAGCAGTGCGTTCACCACCTCCTTTCCGAAGTCCTTGGAGTCGCTTGACGGATATATCAGCGTGTAGGCCTCGTCTATGAACAGTACCCCGCCGCGCGCCTTCTTTATGGCCGCCATGGTGTTCTTTTCGGTCTGTCCGATGAACTCGCCCACGAGTTTTGCCCTTTCCGTCTCCACGGTATGCCCTTTCGAGAGCAGTCCCATGTTGTGATACATCTTGGCCACGAGCCGCGCCACGGTGGTCTTGCCTGTGCCCGGATTGCCGAGGAAGAGCATGTGGTATCTGTGTTCCGGTGTCTTGTCCAGCTGCAGCAGTCTGCGTTTTTCGTTGAACAGTGCCGTCATCCTGGCGTCCGCCATCTCCTCCTTCAGCCTTTTCAGACCCACCATATTCTTTAACTGCTCCTCTGCCGACAACGCTTCTTCGTCGTCTTTGCCACCCGCCGTGCAGTCATCTGTAATGCAGTCATCAGCCGTGTTGTCAACCATATCGTCATCAGCCGTGTTGTCATTGCCTGTGTCCGTATTGTACGAAGAGTCATCATCATGTATAGTGATAACGCCGCTGGCATCGGCTATAAATTCGTCCAAAGCAGCCTCAAACTCGTCCTTTTCTTCGTCGTTTTTCACGTCTTCCACATAGTTGTCCGGCCTGTCTATGGTGTTTCTTCTTATCTCGTCGGTCAGCAGCGTGCTGTCATCTGTCGGCATTAGTTCCGCCTCGCATGGCAGTACGTCGTAATACCTCAGTTTGATGCAGGCAAACTGGCACGGACGATTGTTTATGTACACGAAGGCAAGATACTCTCCGTCAGCCCATTCGTCCACCGTTACCACTTCCAGTTGCCTCCGGCTCATCTTTTCGTCCGGCTGGCACTGCTTTATGGCATGGCCGACGTAGCGGCAGTCTTGGGTAAACACTTTCAGCTCGATGTTCTTTACCCCCTTCGTTTTATGTCCGAAGCAAATTTCGGCGGCGAGGCCGTGGTTGGAAAACTCAGATACGCGTTTCTTTGGATTGTCTGTGCGCCAAAAGCGCAAAATGGGATTTTTCATAATAACAAATGATTTTAAAAAGTTTGAAAAAATAAAGTTACCGATTCTCTTGTTGTGTAAGGGTTTCCGTGCGTGCCGCTGCGCTGTAGATTCCCGGAGCGATATTCCGCAAACCCGATACACCTGTCAGAATTGTTCCCTGTCTCCCCATGCCGGAGTCAGAGACGGTATGAAAAAAATGTCAAAGAGCCAAAACCATACAGTCATCCCCCGCAGATACATTAATGTGTCTGCCTGATGCTGTCATCGTTGCCAAGTCAGAAAGTGCTTATACGGTCTTCCGTCAGGAGTCCGTACCGCGTGTTGACTTGTTGGTTTTCGATTCTTTGACTGTCATTTGTTATTATGTAAAATGTCGCTATATCCCTCTTTTTGTGGAATAGCGCTGCAAATATATATCTTTTTTTGTTACCGGCAAAATAATCTTTAATAAAACTTCATGTACATGTCTGCACAGCATGCTTTTTTGTTATCTTTGCAGTCCGAATATATAATGGTTGCATATATGGAATACTCTTCATCGCATGCGGGCAGGAAACCTCTGCTCGACGTGCACACCCACACCGTGGCTTCGGGACATGCCTACAGCAGTTTGCAGGAGATGGTACGTGCGGCGGCCGACAAGGGAATTGAGGTTTTGGGCATAACCGAGCACGGCCCAAGCATACCGGGCACGTGCCCGTTGATTTATTTCCGCAACATGCACGTGGTGCCGCGACAAATGTATGGGGTTCGTATCTTGATGGGTTGCGAGATAAACATACTCGACACACAGGGCACACTCGATCTCGACGATACTTATCTCGACATGTTGGATTTGTGCATTGCCGGCATACACAGCATTTGCTGGAGCGGAGGCACCGTTGACGAGAACACCGCCGGGATGATAGCGGCCATACGCCATCCCAAGATCCATATCATCAGTCATCCTGGCGATGGTACGGCTTTGCTCGATTTCGAACCTATAGTCCGTGCTGCCGCCGAGGCACACACCCTTCTCGAAGTCAACAACCATTCTCTTGCCCCCATACGCAAGAAGACGGTTGCCCGAGAGAACAATCTTGAGATACTGCGGTTGTGCAAGCGCTATGGCGTGCCCGTCATTATGGGTAGCGATGCCCATATCTCTTTTCAGATAGCCGACTACGGCCGTCTGCTGCCGCTTGTGGCCGAGACAGGCTTTCCTGATGAGCTGATAATGAACTATTGGCCTGACCGTTTTTTTGAATATCTCGGTATTCCTGCCGGTCTCGCCAGTGTTTAACATACGTTAAATGGAAAGAGATATTTCAACTACTGTTTGCCGTTTCCGATAAAAAACTGTACCTTTGTGATACAGACACTTCTAATTTTTAAAACAATTATAATCATGAACGAAAACGAAAACAAGCAGCAAGGCCAGTTTCAGATAGAACTGCCTCAAGAGACAGCACAGGGAGAATATGCAAACTTCGCCATAATAACTCATTCAAGCAGCGACTTCGTGCTCGACTTCGCACGCGTATTGCCGGGTCTTCCCAAGGCGCAGGTGCGTAGCCGCGTCATCCTCGCCCCCGAGCATGCCAAGCGTCTGCTCATGGCTCTGCAGGAGAACATCGTGCGCTATGAGAAGGAGTTCGGACAGATAAAGATTCAGAACCAGGGCCAGCAGGGTCCCCGCACCATCGCTCCTTTCAACGTAGGTAACAAGGGGGAAGCGTGATAGTTTAAACGCAAAGACGCTGAGGCGCAAAGGTTTGGATTTTCTTATTGAACACAGAGA
>NZ_URNN01000201.1 GCF_900549175.1 uncultured Prevotella sp.
TTGCATCTTTGATACACCATCGGGAAAACGCATTGAGGCATTTCCGAACTTTCTTTACTTTAACGTATGTTAAGCGGCACCGCAGGCGCAATTTCCCGACGGAAGCCCAAAAAACGGCGTATTTCGTCACAAAAGGAAAACGCTGACTGTCAAAACGTTACAAAACCACAGCCTTACGAAAGCACAATAAAAGCCCTTCCACATCGCAAAACGGCCCCTTTTGCATTGCAAAACGACCCATATTGCATTGCAAAACGGCCTGTTTCGCAATGCGAAATGCCCAAAGAGAAGTCCGATTAGGGTTGTTTTGTAATAAAAAGACATGAAAAACGCATGTAAGAACGGCAAGACAAGCATCGCCGCCGTTCTATTTCGGGAAAAAAGAAACGTTAAAATTTCAGAATAAACATGACAAACGGGCGCACCCGCACGGCCCGTGCCCCACCCCGCCCCACGCTGCACACACCGGCATGCGGGCACAATATTTTATCGCAAAAAGAAGCATTATCCACCGATTTGTTCACGTTTGTTGATTAAAATGCGTAACTTTGCCACTGAAATACAACAAAACAGAACATATAAACATAAAAGATGGAAAAGCCACAGAACAAGTACATAGCCGTGACATACAAACTGTATACGGTGGAAAACAATGAGAACGAACTGGTAGAAGAAACTGCAGAGGGACGCCCGTTCCAGTTTATAAGCGGATTCGGCGTCACTCTCGAGGCCTTCGAGAAGCACATCGCAGGACTGGAAAAGGGAGCCGACTTCGACTTCACACTGACCAAAGACGAGGCCTACGGCGACTATGAGCCGGCGCGGGTGCTCGATTTGGAGCGCGAGATGTTCTGCATCAACGGACACTTCGACCACGAAAACATATTCAAAGACGCCATCGTGCCGCTGCAGAACGAAGACGGCAACAGATTCTACGGCCGTGTGCTTGAGGTGGGAACGGACAAAGTGAAGATGGACCTCAACCACCCGCTGGCCGGAAAGACGCTCAACTTCAAGGGCAGCGTGGTGGAAAGCCGCGAAGCCACCAACGAGGAGATACAGGGAATGATAAACCGTCTGAGCGGCGAAGGGTGCAGTTGCGGATGCGGATGCGACGACTGCGGCGGCGGATGTGACGAGGGCGGATGCCACGGAGGCGACCATCACCACCACAACCACGACGGACACTGCGGCTGCGGATGCCACTAAAAGCGCGACATGAGAAATACTTTCGGCAACATTTTCACGCTGACCACCTTCGGCGAAAGCCACGGCCCCGCCGTGGGAGGCGTGGTTGACGGCATGCCCGCCGGCATAAACATCGACCAAGACTTCATACAAAGCGAGCTCGACAGGCGCCGGCCGGGGCAGAGTGCCATCACCACAAGCCGCAACGAGGCCGACCGTGTGGAGCTGCTCAGCGGCGTGTTCGAGGGCAAGTCGACGGGATGCCCCATCGGATTTGTAGTGCACAACACCAACCAACACTCGCACGACTACGACAACATGCGCGGCCTCTTCCGCCCGTCGCACGCCGACTACACCTATTACAGCAAGTACGGGCTGCGCGACCACAGGGGCGGCGGACGCTCGTCGGCACGCGTCACCATAAGCAGATGCGTGGGCGGGGCACTGGCCAAGCTGGCCTTGCGGCAGCTCGGGATTAGTGTCAGGGCATACACATCGCAGGTGGGAGACATCGCCATAGGCCGCGACTACACACAGTACGACCTCGATGCGGCCGAGACAAACGCCGTGCGCTGTCCCGACATGGAGAAGGCTGCCGAAATGGAGCGGCTGATAATGGACGTGAAGGCCGGCGGCGACACCATCGGCGGCGTGATAACCTGTGTGGTGAGGGGCTGCCCCGTGGGGCTGGGCGAGCCGGAATTCGGCAAGCTGCACGCGGCTCTCGGCTCGGCCATGCTGGGCATCAACGCCGTGAAGGGGTTTGAATACGGCGAAGGTTTTGCCGGAGTAACCCGGCGGGGATCGCAGCAGAACGACATCTTCGTAAGCAGAGACGGGGCCGTGACCACACGCACCAACCGCAGCGGAGGCATACAGGGCGGAATAAGCAACGGACAGGACATCTGTTTCCGCGTGGCTTTCAAACCCGTGGCCACACTGCTCATGGAACAGGAAACCGTGGACACCGACGGCAACGCCACCACTCTTACAGCCCGCGGACGCCACGACCCGTGCGTGCTTCCGAGGGCCGTGCCAATAGTGGAAGCCATGGCTGCAATGACGTTATTGGACTATTATTTGGTCAATAAATCGGTAAAATTATAAAAAAACGCATTAAAATGCAAAGAAAGCGGCAAAATGATTTGCCGCTTTCCTTTTTTATGTGTATCTTTGTATCGCTATTGAGGGTTTGTGAAAATCTTGAATAAGCTTTAGTTAAGTCTAGTTTAGTTTTTGTGTTGGTTGAGGGCGGTCAGTTGATCGCCCTCAAATTTTTTCTGCTTTTACAGTCCCAGCGGATTGATGTTGCTGTATGCCTGGCGCACCTTGTGCTCAACGCCCTCGGCAGAATAGTCGCCGCTGATGTCATTCACCTGCTCCGGATTAAGCTCAAGCGCGGTCTGCATGTCTTCCTTCGCGCCGTTCATGTCGCCCTGCTCATACTTTATGGCTCCCCGCTCGCGGAAGGCGTCGGCGCAGAACGGGTTGACCTCTATCACCCTACCGTACGTCTTCAGGGCTTCGCCGGCGTTTCCGGCAGCGCGCTCCACGCGTGCCTTGAGCAGCAGCACGTCTTCGTTGTCGGGAGCCAGAGCCACAAGCCGCTCCACATCTTCGCCGGCTCCCTTCACGTCGCCCATGCCGAGCAGCGTCTGTCCGCGCAGCAGCAGGGCGTCGCCCATGCTCTCATCCAGTGCTATGGCACGCGTGAGCATGGCCACGGCCACCACGCCGTTGCCCTGACCTATATGCGCCCGGGCGTAAAGATAGTGCACGCGGGCGTTGTCTCTGTCGGCTTTCATGGCCCGTTCGCAGGCTGCGCTCATGGCGGCATAGTCTTCCATCATGTGTGCCACCTGCGCCTCCTGCACGGCTATGGCCACATTATCGGGCTCGGCCGCGGCCAACATGCGCAACTGCTCCATGGCTCCGTCAAGCTCTCCGGTGCGTATCAGCACCTGCGCCAGATAGTCGCGCACCTCCAAATCGTCGTGTATGGCGAGCGCCTCGCGGTAACACCTTACGGCATATTCCGTCTGTCCCATCTTCGCCGCCTTCACTCCGTCATACTTGAACATGTCGAAACGGCGTGCCTCGTCCGCCTTCTGTCTCTCCTCGGGTGTCTCTTCGTCTCCCCCGAACAATGCCTTGAATATATTCATCGCTATTCTTTTATTTGGTTTTTATTGTAATACTTCGTATTATTCTGTTCTCAAACTCATACATGTATCGCCCATACGTTTGCAACATATTGACGATACATGCACGTCACATCAACGGTATATGTACGTCACATCAACGGTATATGTACGTCACATCAACGGTATATGTACGTCACATCAACGGTATATGTACGTCACATCA
>NZ_URNN01000202.1 GCF_900549175.1 uncultured Prevotella sp.
GCTTCGCTCTGCCCCGGGCTATGTGCTCGCTGCCCCTGCGGGGCGTACCAATAAACGATCCCGCTTTAAAATCAAAATTTGAATATCCAGCCAAGCACATCTAACCATTTTGATATCCTTTCCCAGCACATGCGCTTACCGCTGAACAGTTACAAAAATCATGGTTCGTTATAAAAAAGCGTGAGAATATTGCAAGAAATCGGATTTTATTAATCCTGTTTTACAGAAACGCCTAAATTTGTAAACCGAACTTAATAGAATCGCGCGATTATTATTAAATATAATTTATATTAGTATCAGTAAAGATGTCATCAAACAAAGCCTGATTAGTAAGCAACGCGAGGTGGATGAGGCGGTGATTGTGAACCGTCCCATAAACATTGAAGAGAATGGCAACTATGTGATAGTTGGCGTGAGACATGCGGGTAAGTCGTACCTCCTCTATCAACGTGTACGACAATTACAGGCTGTAGGAAAAGGATGGGATGAGATTCGGTTTGTGGACTTTGAGGATGAGCGTTTGGCTGAGTTTCAGACGGAGGAAAACAATTACTAATACCCGTTGGCGGAATTAAATAGACACAAAGACAGATTATTTGGACAAAAAAAACAGTAACTTTGCAGCGTGAAATCCAAATTGAAATAAAGATGATACGTAGTTTGTTTTTCGATATCGACGGCACACTGTGCAGTCTGAAGACCCACGAGATACCCCAATCCACAGTGCGCGCCATCAGTATGGCCAAGGCGCGCGGAGTGAAAATATTCATATCCACGGGGCGCCCGATACAGATAATAAACAATATAGGAGCCATCGAAGACCTCATCGACGGATATATCACCACCAACGGGGCATACTGCTTTGTGGGCAATACGGCGGTGTGCTGCACACCCATTCCAACGGCCGACGTGCTTACGCTGACGGCCGATGCCATGGCAGAGGGATATCCGTGCATAGTGGCGGGCGACAGGGGAATAGCCGTCTACGGCAACGCCCGCGAGACCGTAGACCGCATATTCCGTGGCGAGCTGAATGTGAGCAATCTCGACATAGAGCGTTCTGCCGATGATGTGCTCCGCGGCAATGTGCTTCAGGTGACGTCGTTCTGCTCGCCGGAACAGGAGCGTAGCCTGATGGACCGCGTGGTCCACTGCGTGTCGGCACGGTGGCATCCGGCCTTCACCGACATAACGGCCGACGGAGCCGACAAGGGTAAGGGGCTTGCCGCGATGGCCCGGCATCTCGGTCTCGACATCTCTGAAACCATGGCTTTCGGCGACGGAGGCAACGATATATCCATCATCCGCCGTGCGGGCATTGGTGTGGCCATGGGCAATGCCGGCGACGGCGTGAAGGCCGTGGCCGACTATGTGACAACGTCTGTGGATGATGACGGCGTGATGAACGCACTCGTCCACTTCGGGGTGATATGAAAATTCTGCTTATATAAATTAAGGTGTATTTCGCTTGGCGGGATTATTGAAAGATATATAATAGAGTGTTTTCGTCTATTATAAGTAAGTATGTTACGGAAAAAGTGTGCCGAGTATTGTCGCAGCGACATTTTCGGCACACTTTTTAATTTGTTAGTCCATTGGATACAAATCATTTTTTGCAAGTTCGTAGAAAGCATCGATGATCTCCCTCATTCTGCAGTTGTTTTTCATTACATATAAAGATACATACAGAGTGTAATCATCATTCTCTGTCATGGCATTGAAAGCCAGCAGTTCTCCGGTGTTGAACCTTTTATACCAGCGGTTGAACAGTTTGCGGCGTTTCTGTTGCTTACCGTCAATAGTGTCGCAAACCATCAGCATGGAACGCTCATGATTGGTGAAAAACTCTTTCAGAATGTGGACTATCGTGACGGCTATCTTGCAGTCGATGGGATGCGGGCGTCTGTCTATCGGCTCGATGTTGAACCAATACGATTCATTAAAAACAGGGTGCATGTTATCGGCGCAGATAAAGTATACATGGTATTCTATACCATGCTTCGTTGTGAAATAGTAATCGAGAGGATTTGTCTCAACTACATCATATCGGTTTTGCAAATTTAATTCCACGTTCTTCCGCCAGTTTAGCCAAGTCACCTCCATTTTGTAAACACTCACGTATTGCCTTTTTGTCTTCTATTACTTTCCAGAATACAGACTTTTTCTTTCTTTCTTCAGCTGTCATAAATCTTCCTTTCTTTATTTTTTTGTGAGTAAAAATAGAGCAAACAAGCGCAAAAGGTGTATCAAAATGGCTGCATGGTACTTGGTAGGGACATATTTTTCGCTATGCTCAACAACTCGTCTTGTATTTGTCCGCCAAGCAGAATTGAATATCAACACATTACGAGCGGACAAATACAAGAATATGTCCCTACAGTGTGTTTCCTTTGTATTTTGATACCTCCTCCATTGGCCTGGTGCTGCCTATCCTGTGCAAAGATAAGACAAATTGCACAAACCGCAAAACAAAGCATTGTTTTTTTTATTTGTTTTTCCACGGCGCGACATCTTTTTTTCTTCGTTGTGGAATTGTCTTTTGCACCATCATGCGTCCTTGCCCACTTCTGAAAAATCATTTTATTTGCCCTGCCGGTGCATAATCTCGTATTTTTATTGTACATTTGCACCATCCGCGAATATTCCGGCAGACAATAATTGAAAAACCTGACTGCATGAACAGAACAATCGTTGCAATAATATTGCTCCTTATCGGCTTCACGTCACCCGCAAAGGCACAGCCCGGCCAGCTGGCCGCAATGAAAGGCGTGGTTGACGACGGTTACAACTTCTGGCTCTATGCCCCACGCGAGTATGTGGCCGAACACCGGCGCATACCCGTCATCATCTTCCTTCACGGAGCGAGCCTCTGCGGAAACAACATGCAGCGCGTGCGCCGCTACGGACTGCTGCACGCCATTGAAAAAGGGCGGTATTATCCGGCCATGGTCATTGCACCGCAGAATCCCGGCGGCGCGTGGAACCCGAAGCGGATAGCCAATGTGCTTGACTGGGTGCAGGCCAACTACCGGACGGACACCACCCGCGTATACGTCATAGGCATGAGCCTCGGCGGATACGGCACACTCGACTTCACCGGAACCTATCCCGGGCGTGTGGCGGCGGCCATGGCACTGTGCGGCGGCAGCACTCTGAAAGATTTCTCCGGTCTCGGGCAGGTTCCGCTGTGGATAATGCACGGCACCGCCGACCGCGCCGTAAACGTGAAGGAGTCGAAAAAGGTTGTGAGTGCCATGCAGGCTGCCGGTTGCGACAAGCTGCTGCGTTACGACTGGCTGCCTGGAGCATCGCACGGCGATCCGGCGCGTATCCTGTATCTCAAGCAGACATACGACTGGCTGTTCTCGCACTCGCTCGATGACAAACCGCGTTATCTCGAGACCGATATCCCCATATCCATGTCCGACCTGAAGACGGCTTACGATGATTTGGAGCCCGAAGAGACGCGGTTTGAGATAGTTGACGAGATTTTTTTTAGTGAAGAGTGATAG
>NZ_URNN01000203.1 GCF_900549175.1 uncultured Prevotella sp.
CGCAACGCAAGTACGCCGTAAACGGAGTGTAAGGAGGGCCTAAAGGCAAGTCAGGGACACCAAAACGGTGTGTAAACAAGGTGAAAATGGCCTTACTGCCGTTCTATTTCGGGAAAAAAGAAATGTTAAATTTTAGGAATTAATTTTACTTATTCGTGGCGCCACACTGTAGTGGATAGAGTGTGGGTCAACACTGGCGTATCAGTATGGCTTGCTGTGTCTTTGACGAAGCGGTTGTTGTCAGGACGCTGAAGAAGGCCAAATAGATTACAGACAAAGGCCCAATATATTGCCGATAACGTCCGGCCGGATTTGAAATCAGAAGACCGATTTGGGATAAATGGCCAAAATTCTTCTTACTACATTCTTCATTTTTCATTTTAATTGTTACTTTTGCACGAGTAATTCTATATATTATTATGGTATTCAAATATGATTTCCTGATTATCGGCGCAGGAGTTGCCGGTATGAGTTACGCCCTGAAGATAGCCAGAGCGCACAAAGGCCGTGTGTGCATGATATGCAAGACATCGCTCGACGAGGCCAACACATCATTCGCGCAAGGCGGAGTTGCATCGGTTACAAACCTGCAACTCGACAATTTCGACAAGCACATAGAAGACACAATGATAGCCGGTGACTACATCAGCGACCGCCGCGCCGTGGAACAGGTGGTGCGCAACGCCCCGGCACAGATTAAGGAACTTGTGGAGTGGGGCGTAAACTTCGACCGCAATGCCGACGGCGAGTTCGACCTGCACCGCGAGGGCGGCCACTCAGAGTTCCGCATACTCCACCATGCCGACGACACCGGAGCCGAGATACAGCGCGGGCTGATGGCGGCAGTGAGGGCATGTCCCGACATTGAGGTGAAGGAAAATCATTTCGCAGTGGAGATAATCACCCAGCACCATCTGGGGGCAAGGGTGACACGCCGCACGCCTTACATCAACTGTTACGGCGCCTACGTGCTCAATCCCGAGACGGAAAAGGTGGACACATACCTGAGCAAGGTCACGCTGATGTGCACGGGAGGTTGCGGAGCCGTCTATCAGACAACGACAAACCCCGTCATTGCCACCGGCGACGGCGAGGCGATGGTTTACCGTGCCAAGGGAACCGTGGCCGACATGGAGTTCGTCCAGTTCCATCCCACGGCACTGTACAATCCCGGCGAGACCCATCCGGCGTTCCTCATCACCGAGGCCATGCGCGGTTACGGCGGCATATTGCGTTTGCCCACGGGCGAGTCGTTCATGGAGAAGTACGACAAACGCCTCTCGCTGGCACCGCGCGACATTGTGGCCCGTGCCATTGACAAGGAGATGAAGATACACGGACTGGACCATGTGTGCCTCGATGTGACCCACAAGAACCCCGAGGAGACGCGCCGGCACTTCCCCAATATCTACCACAAGTGCAAGATGATAGGCATAGACATCACCACCGACTACATACCCGTGCGCCCCGCCGCCCACTACATGTGCGGCGGAATAAAGGTCGACCTCAACGGCGAATCGTCGATACAGCGGCTCTACGCCATCGGCGAGTGTGCCTGCACGGGGCTGCACGGAGGCAACCGTCTGGCGAGCAACTCGCTCATCGAGGCCGTTGTCTATGCCGATGCAGCGGCCCGCCACTCGTTGGCACATGTCGACGAGTACGACTTCAACGAGCGCGTGCCGGAGTGGAACGACGAGGGAACGATGACCAACGAGGAGAAAATACTCATCACGCAGAGCCAGCGCGAGGTGACACAGATAATGAGCAACTATGTGGGCATAGTGCGCAGCGACCTGCGCCTGCACCGCGCATGGGACCGTCTCGACATGCTCTACGAAGAAACCGAGCGGCTGTTCAAGCGCGTGAAGGCCAGCCGCGACATCTGCGAGCTGCGCAACATGATAAACGTGGCCTATCTGATAACCCGTTGGGCCATAGAACGCAAGGAGTGCCGCGGACTGCACTACACCACCGACTATCCGCTGCACGCCTACGATATAAAATAAATGTGCGGACGGTTTGAGTATGGCAACGGAAAAACAGCGAAATGAACATTATGACAACAGGTGACAACAACAGTAATACGATGGGGCGGAACAGGCTTACGGTGAGGGTGAGCCGCTACTCGTTGTCGTTCTCTATGGTGGAGACGATGCCCGAAGGCGACAACAAGATAGTGTTCGAACCGTATACGGTGAAGAGCGGCATATCGATGGCTGCCAATCTGCGCGAGGCGCTGAAGACGGCCGAGCTGCCTGCACGGGGCATAGGCAGGGTGACGGTGATGGTCGATTCGCCCGTGCTGCTGGTTCCCGTAGACATGTTCAGGGCAGAAGACTGCGCCATGCTCTACGCCCATTCCTACCCTTACGGCCAGAACGAGGTGGTGTTGCACAATGTGTTGCCTGAGCTGAATGTGGTGGCGGCATTTGCCGTCAACAAAGACTTCAAGCTCGTCATCGACGACCATTACCGTGATGCGCAGTTCATGTGTGCCATGCTGCCGGTGTGGCGTTACTTGTATCAGCGGAGCTTTGTCGGCTCCCGCAGCAAGATGTTCGGCTATTTCCACGACCGTAGGGTAGACGTGTTCAGCTTCGGACAGAACCGTTTCAAGTTCTGCAATTCGTTTGCCGCCCCCAACGCCAAGGATGCCCTCTACTATCTGTTGAACGTATGGAACCAGCTGATGCTCAAGCCGGAGTATGACGAAATGCACATCGTGGGCGACATTCCCGAAAGGGAGTGGATGGTGGAGGAGCTGCGGAGGTATCTGCAGCGGGCTTACACCATCAATCCGTCGGGCGACTTCAACCGTGCGCCGGCCACACGCATCAAGGGCATGCCGTACGATCTCGTTACATATTATGTCAGAGGAAAGTAACTGCAATGAGGATAATAACAGGAGAATACAAGGGCCGTCACTTTGACGTGCCGCGGTCGTTCAAGGCGCGTCCCACAACCGACTTTGCCAAAGAGAACATTTTCAATGTGCTCGGGGGATATATCGACTTTGACGGAAAGACGGCTCTCGACCTCTTTTCGGGCACGGGCAGCATCTCGCTCGAACTCGTGTCGCGCGGCTGCGGCAGGGTGGTGAGCGTTGAGGCTGACCGCGACCACCATGCCTTCATCTCGCAGTGCCTCAAGAAACTCGGCACCGACAGGTGCGTGCCCATACGCGGCGACGTGTTCCGTTTTGTCAAGTCGTGCCGCCAGCAGTTCGATTTCATTTTTGCCGACCCGCCATATGCGCTTAAGGAACTGTCCCAAATACCCGACATCATCTTCGAAAAGGGCCTTCTTGCCGATGGCGGTGTCTTTGTTTTCGAGCACGGAAAGGACCATGACTTCAGCGCCCACAGCCACTTTGTGGAGCATAGGGCGTACGGAAGTGTCAACTTCTCGATATTCGGGAGTTAAGGAGTTTTTTCCGGGAGTTAAGGAGTTAAAGGGAGTTATCGCGGCTGCGCCGCTCGGGAGTTAAGCC
>NZ_URNN01000204.1 GCF_900549175.1 uncultured Prevotella sp.
GGAGCGTCGTATGCCATCGGCCGCGACTGCAACGTGGGCGACACCATCATCGGCATCAAGGGCCGCGTGGGCTTCGAGGCAGCCGCCCCAAAACTCATCATCGAGGCTCACCGCCTGCTGGAGAAGTCGACGCTGAGCAAGTGGCAGCAGTACTGGAAGGACCAGGTTGCCAACTGGTACGGCATGTTCCTTCACGAGAGCCAGTATCTCGAGCCTGTGATGCCCGACATCGAGGCCATGCTGACATCATCGCAGCGCAACGTGAACGGTACGGCCATACTGCGGCTCCGCCCCTACGGCTTCGACACCGTGGGCGTTGACTCTCCCGATGACCTGACGAAGTCGAAACTCGGAGAGTACGGCGAGACACAGACCGGATGGACTGCTGACGAGGCTAAGGGATTCATAAAAGTTTCAAGTACCGCGCTCCGCGCGTACTACGGAATTCACAAGGACGAGAAGAGGTAAAAGCACAAGGACGATGAACAAGAAACTTACATTGTCTGTCGACAAGAAGATTGCCGGAGTCTGTGGAGGCATCGCAGAATATTTGGATGTCGACCCTACTGTAATTCGTGTCATTTACGCAATGCTCACAATATTCACCGCATTCAGCGGTATCATTCTCTATCCGATACTGTGGGCCATAATCCCTAATAACAAAAATTTGATAAGATGATAAACATTGGAATATTAGGCGCGGCAGGCTATACCGGCGGTGAGCTTATCCGCCTGCTGACAAACCATCCGGAGGCCAAAATCGTCTTCGCCAACAGCGAGAGCAACGCGGGCAACCCCGTTGCCGACGTACACGAAGGACTCATCGGCGACACTGATTTGATATTTACAGACGAAATGCCATTCGATAAGGTTGACGTGGTGTTCTTCTGCTTCGGCCACGGCAAGAGCGAGGCTTTTCTCAAGGAGCACAGCATACCGGAGGGCGTGAAGATAATCGATCTCGCGCAGGACTTCCGCCTTGCGGCTCCCGGCAACGACTATGTCTACGGTCTGCCGGAGATAAACCGCGACCGCATCGCCGCGGCACAGCACGTAGCCAACCCTGGATGCTTCGCCACGTGCATACAGCTCGGTCTGCTGCCGGCGGCGAAGATGGGACTGATAAAGGACGACGTGGCCGTGAACGCCATCACGGGAAGCACCGGCGCGGGACAAAAGCCCGCCGCCACCACCCACTTCTCATGGCGCACGGGCAACATGAGCATATACAAGGCGTTCACCCACCAGCATGTGCCGGAGATACGCCAGAGCCTCACGCAGGTGCAGGACACGCTCGATGCCGCCATCGACTTCATCCCCTACCGCGGCGACTTTGCCCGCGGTATCTTCGCCACCTGCGTTGTCAAGACCGCCGCGCCTATGGAGGACATCGTGGCGGCATACAAGGAGTTCTACCGCGACGCCGCCTTCACCCACTACTCCGACCGCCCCATTGACCTGAAGCAGGTGGTGAACACCAACAAGGCGCTCGTACACTGCGACAAGTTCGGCGACAAGCTGCTCGTCACCTCGTGCATCGACAACCTGCTGAAAGGCGCCGTCGGCCAGGCCGTGCAGAACATGAACATCATGTGCGGCATTGACGAGACAACGGGACTAAAGCTGAAAGCATCGGCTTTCTAAAAAGCCCCCTCCGACTCCCCCAAAGGGGAAGAGAAGGGATGGCAGAAGATATTAATATTATAAACATTTAATGAACCGGCTCCAATAGAGGGTGTATCAAAATATCCACATAGTGCTTCCTTTGCATATTGACACTCCCTCTGAAAGGGGCAAACGAGCTCCGTTCTCTCCCCCTTGGGGGAGCCGGAGGGGACTTCTTTTATTATGAACCTATTCGACGTATATCCATTATTCGACGTTAACATCGTCAAGGGCGAGGGCTGCCGCGTGTGGGACGACCACGGGCAGGAATATCTCGACCTATACGGCGGCCATGCCGTGATAAGCATAGGCCACTGTCACCCGCATTATATAAATAAGGTGTCGGAACAGTTGCAGAAGTTGGGCTTCTACAGCAACTCCGTAGTGAACAAACTACAGGCCGAACTGGCCGAGCGGTTGGGCCGACTGAGCGGTTACGATGACTACCAACTGTTTCTCATCAACAGCGGTGCCGAGGCAAACGAGAACGCACTGAAGCTGGCATCGTTCACCAACGGCCGCACGCGCATACTGTCGGCAGATAAGGCATTCCACGGCCGCACATCGCTTGCAGTCGAGGCCACGGCCAACCCCAACATCATCGCGCCCATCAACGCCAACGGCCACGTGACATACCTGCCGCTCAACGACCTCGCCGCATGGGAGGCCGAGCTGCAGAAAGGCGACGTCTGCGCCGTAATCATCGAGTGCATACAGGGCGTGGGCGGCATAAGGATGGTAACCGAGGAGTTTGCCAAGGGTCTGCAGGCTGCCTGCAAGAAGCACGGCACGGTGCTCATCTGCGACGAGATTCAGTGCGGCTACGGCCGCTCGGGCAAGTTCTTCGCCCACCAGTGGCTGGGCATCCGCCCCGACATCATCACCGTGGCCAAGGGCATCGGCAACGGCTTCCCAATGGGCGGCGTGCTCATATCGCCGGAGTTCACGCCCAAATACGGGCAGCTCGGCACCACCTTCGGCGGCAACCATCTGGCCTGCGCCGCAGCCTTGGCCGTGCTCGACGTGATGGAGAGCGAGAACCTCGTGGAGAACGCCCGGCAAACAGGCGATTATCTTATGGCTCGCCTTAACGAATTGAAGCAAACAGAACCGCACATCACCGACATCCGCGGCCGCGGACTGATGATTGGCATCGAACTGGACATTCCCCACAAGGACGTTCGCGTGCCCCTCATCTACAAACAGCACTGTTTCACCGGATGCAGCGGCACGAACACCCTGCGCCTCCTGCCGCCACTGTGCCTGACAAAAGCCGAGGCCGAGGAGTTTATCGGGCGGTTGAAAACGGTATTTAGGAGTTAATCTTTTTTAGGAGTTATAGGAGTTAAAGGAGTTATCGCGGCTGCGCCGCTCAGGAGTTAAAGACAATACCCACATAAAGGATTGAACATAAAGGATTGAACATAAAGGATTGAACATAAAGGATTG
>NZ_URNN01000205.1 GCF_900549175.1 uncultured Prevotella sp.
ATGTCGAAAAAAACAAGATGTGTTTATGCCAAAAAACCAATATTTATTTATGTCAAAAAACAAATATGTCTTTATGTCGAAAGGGAGAAAACAAACGTTATTCGACATTTTCCACCTGTCATGAAACGAAAAGAAAACAATATGTAACACAAAGCACGACATGTTTTTTCGATAAATGCTACCTTTGCAAGAGACAAACCAATTAATTAAAAACCATAATAACAGTATGAATAAGATAATATCACAAAAAGTTCCCCTTGGCGAGAAGATAGGCTACTCGCTGGGTGACGCATCTGCCAACCTCGTGTTCCAGATGATGATGATTTTCCAGTTGAAGTTCTACACAGACGTGTTCGGTCTTGACGGCGCGATAGCCGGCTCGGTACTTCTGGTAGCCCGCATTGTGGACGCATTTGTCGACCCCGCCGTGGGCATAATCTCCGACCGCACCAACACACGGTGGGGAAAATACAGACCGTGGGTGCTGTGGACGGCGCTGCCTTTCAGCGTGTTCTACGTTTTGGCGTTCTACAACCCCGGAATAGAAGACAAAGGGATGGTAGCCATATATGCCACCTTATCTTATATACTGCTGATGACGATGTACTCTCTGAACAACACCCCCTACTCCTCCCTCGGAGGCGTGATGACGGGTGACATAAAGGAGCGTACAAGCATCACGTCGATACGTTTCGTGGCCGCCACGATAGCACAGTTTGTGGTGCAGGGCCTCACCCTGCCGCTGGTGAACAAGTTCGGCAATGGTGACGCACAGCGCGGATGGCTCTATACGATAGGACTGTTCGCTGCCATAGCCTTCGTCTTCCTCGTGATAGCGTTCTTCTCGTCACGCGAGCGCATAGCCCCGCCACCTGCCCAGAAGATGAACATAAAGGAAGATGTGAAAGACACGCTGTCGAGTGTGCCATGGCGCGCCATATTCGTGCTTACGCTGTTCATCTTCATCACACTGGCCATGTGGGGCAGCGCAATGAACTTCTACTTCCAGTATGCCGTAGACCAGAATGCACTGTACAACTTCCTCGATTCGCTCGGACTTACCGACCCCAACGGCGAGAAGACCGGCGTATGGGCTTCGATACTGGGTTCGTTCAACCTCATCGCCCATGAACAGACCGACGCCTACTCAATAGGATTCTCACTGTTCAACATGGTGGGGGCCATAGTACAGTTCATCGGAGTGATATGCCTGTCAAGCTATCTGGCCAACCGCTACGGCAAGAAGCAGACATTCATAGTGTGCCTGTCGCTCACGGCACTGTTCACTGCACTGTTCTACCTGCCCACACCGGCCGATGTGGAACTGATGTTCGTGCTCTGTGTGCTCAAGAGTCTGGCCTACGCACCCACAGTGCCGCTGCTGTGGGCCATGATAGGTGATGTGGCCGACCATGTGGAATATGTCAACCACCGCCGCGCCACGGGCTTCTGCTTCTCGGGAGTGGTGTTCGCCCTCAAGGCCGGTCTCGGTCTGGGCGGTGCCTTCGCCGGCGTCATCCTGTCTGTGTTCGGCTATGTGTCGGGCAATGTAACGACACAGAACGACATGGCCATAGACGGTATAAGACTCGTGTCGTCTATAATTCCCGCACTGCTCTTCGGCGTGGGAGTGGGAGCACTGTTCTTCTACCCCATCACCAAGCAATACAATGAAAAGATGCAGGCTGAGCTGGCCGAACGGAGGGCTAATAATTAATAATTAAAAATTAAAAATTATGAACAAGAAAACATTAATGCTTGCAGCAGTCTGCATGGTTCTGCCCGGACTGCTATCGGCACAGCAGACAGGACTGAAAGACGTCATGCCCGAGAATTGTCTGATAGGAGCAGCCATAAACCAAAGACAATCTGACGGAAAAGACGCACGCGCCACAAAGGTGCTGAGACAACATTTCAACTCGATAGTGGCCGAAAACTGCATGAAATCGGAAAACATGCAGCCGAAAGAGGGCAAATTCCATTTCAAGGCGGCCGACCGCTTCATCAGCTATGCCGAGAAAAACAATCTCACGCCCATAGGACACTGCCTGATATGGCACTCGCAGGCACCGCGCTGGTTCTTCACCGACGGTGAGGGCAAACGGGTGAGCCGCGAGGTGCTGATAGAGCGCATGCGCAAGCATATAGCCGCCGTGGCGGGACGATACAAAGGACGTATAAAGGGATGGGACGTGGTGAACGAGGCCATCGAGGATGACGGCAGTTTCCGCCGCTCGCCGTTCTATGAGATTGTGGGTGAAGACTTTATAGAGATTGCCTTCAAGGCTGCTCACGAGGCCGACCCCGACGCCGAACTGTATTACAACGACTTTTCAATGGCAAAACCGGGCAAACGTGCAGCAGTATGCCGGCTGGTAAAACGGCTGAAAGCCGCCGGATGCCGCATCGACGGTGTGGGCATGCAGTCGCACAACGGTATGGACTATCCCGACCTTGCCGACTACGAGGCCTCCATCGACTCGTTTGCCGCCTGCGGAGTGAAAGTGATGATAACCGAGCTTGACGTGAACGTGCTGCCCAACCCGAAAGGATTCGGCGGAGCCGCCATAAACCAGAACTTTGAATATCAGCAGAAGTACAACCCATACGTAAAAGGACTTACGAAAGAGGCGGAAGAAAAACTGCGCAACCGGTACAAGGCCCTGTTTGACATATATCACAAACACCGCGACCAGATTTCGCGCATCACCCTGTGGGGCATCAGCGACGCCGACTCGTGGCTGAACAACTGGCCTATATTCGGACGTACCAACTATCCGCTGCTCTTCGACCGCGAATACAACGAGAAACCGGTGGTGAAAGACATTATCAACATTTACAAACAATAATGAACTCATGTTTCGCAAGGGCTCAACCCAAGGAGTTAAATGGAGTTAAGGAGTAAAAGGGAGTTAAGCCAATAGCATTATGAGCATAAATTATCGCCGGAGCATTTGGCTTAACTCCATAACTCCCTTTAACTCCTTAACTCCC
>NZ_URNN01000206.1 GCF_900549175.1 uncultured Prevotella sp.
TGGCGGAATCATTCATAAAAGACCGGTCTTTTATGAATGATTCCGCCAATGGGTTTAAAAAAGAAGAATTAATACTAATAACGTCTTCCATACACCGTGATTACAGGCAAGAATGATTATATTTGCAGCCGGGAACAGCATAAAAAGGAACATTCAGAAACAACCCAAAGGAGGCAAATATGAACAATACAAAGAAAAAAGGTACAGGAACACAGGCGGCCACCGCCACAATAACGACAGCCGCTGTCGCCATTATAATGATATTGACATCTGTCATGATGGCATCGTGCACAACCATGAACACCGCCGCCGGTATGTCACAACAGGCGGAGACAACCACCGGTGTGCGGGAGGCTCTAGACAGCCGTACCTATACAATAAGTGTGGAAACAGCCTATCCGCAACGCGGGAGCGTGATTCCACTCACTGGCGTATATGAAATAAAAGTAGACGGCGACAATGTCACCTCACGCCTCCCCTACTTCGGACGGGCATACCGCGCCACCTTCGGCACAGGCAGTCCGCTCGACTTCTGCAGCCGGATAATGAACTACAAACAGGAAGTGACGCGCAAGAACATCACCCGCATCAACTTCGACTCTAAAAACGAAGATGACCTTATCAACTACCGCATCGAGGTGTCCGATGACGGACGCGCCACCATCTACGCGACCAGCAGCTACCGCGAACGCATCAGATTCGACGGAGAACTGGGTGAAAATGCAGAATGAGCAATCATACCCGCTGGCGGAATTAATATGGCAGTGAAGTTCACATGCCGACAGAGTTTATATAATGGCGTAGAGTTCACAAAAGAGTTCATAAAAGAACCCGTAGAGTTCACAAAAGAGTTCATAAAAGCAAGTCGCCAAATTTACAAGCTAATTTCCCAAAATCCGCAAATCAGTGCTATGCAAATGAGCGAGAGCATGAGACTATCCCCCGCCAAGTTCAGAAATACCTGAGGCGTCTTCAAGAATTAGGAAAGATATCCCGTGTAGGTGGACGCAAAATGGGAGAATGGAAGATTATCGATGAAGAATACGAGGGATTCTTTGATAGGATATAAATTTGAATTAACGACCTCATATTGATGTAACACTGTTACTTGGGCCTTGTAACACTGTTACATATCCCCTCCCGGCGCATGCGCCTACAGCTGAACAGTTACGTTATTTCCCGTTTTCCTTAAAAATGATTAAATTGGCGGCAATTCTTTTAAAAATTGTCTGTGCGGTTACGATAAGAAGTGTTATCTTTGTACAGAATGTAAACAATAACAAAGTAAAACTAATAAAAACGACAAAACAAATGAAAAAGTACTTCAATCTACTGCTTCTGTGCATGCTGCTCCCGACTGTGGCTTTTGCCGCCGAAGATGCGTGGAACACAACATACAAGCAGATTGAGCAGAGCATCAAACAAGCCGAGTTTAAGAACAAGGTGTACACCATCACAAAGTATGGTGCAAGCCCCAAAGCCACAGCTGCAAAGAATCAGAAAGCCATCAACAAGGCGATAGCAGCGTGCAGCAAGGCCGGCGGCGGCAAGGTGGTGGTGCCGGCAGGAAAATGGAATACAGGTGCCATCACCCTTAAGAGCAACGTCAACCTTGTTGTAAGCAAAGGTGCGGAACTTGTCTTTGCCTTCGACCGCAACCTCTATCCGTTGGTGTACACCCGCTGGGAGGGTCTCGACGTAATGAACTACCAGCCATGTATCTATGCCATCGACTGCGAGAACATCGGTCTTACCGGTGAAGGCATCATTAACGGCAATGGCAGCAACGAGCGCTGGTGGTACATGAAAGGCAACAAGCATCACGGCTATAAGGAAGGCGTTGACGAATGGCAGGGCACAGCCAAGACAGGCACACGTGCAGAACTTCTGAAAATGAGCGACAACCAGGTGCCCGTTGCCGAGCGCGTTTTTGGCAAGGGTAAGGGCCTGCGCCCACAGCTGGTCAACTTTGTACGCTGCAACAAAGTGCTTATCGAGGGTGTTGAACTTATCCACTCTCCCTTCTGGGTTATGCACCCGCTGTTCTGCAAGAATGTTATTGTGAGAAATGTGAAGGTGTTCAACGAAGGCCCCAACGGCGACGGCTGCGACCCGGAGTCGTGCGAGAACGTGCTTATAGAAGGCTGCACATTCCATACCGGCGACGACTGCATAGCATTGAAGAGCGGACGCAATGCCGACGGTCTGAAAGCCAATATCCCCTGCAAGAATGTTATCGTACGCAAGTGCATCATGGAAGACGGTCATGGCGGTGTTGTGCTTGGCAGTGAGATTTCGGGTGGCTGTGACAATATATTTGCGGAGGACTGCAAGATGGACTCCCCCAATCTCGACCGTGTACTCCGCATAAAGACAAACACCTGCCGTGGCGGCATTATCCAAAATGTGTATATGCGCAACATTGAAGTTGGGCAGTGTGCCGAGGCCGTCATGCGCATCAACCTTGTATACGAGCCGAACGAGATAGCCGAGCGCGGACATATACCTACGGTGCGCAACATCTACATGGAGAATGTCACCTGCCAGAAGTCGAAGCATGGCGTGCTCATCAACGGACTTGACGATGAAGACCGTGTGTATAACGTTCATGTGAAAAACTGCAGGTTCAACGGACTAAAGGAAGAACCCATAAAGGCTACAGGCTTGAGCCACGACATCTATTTCGAAAATATATCACTCAACTGGAAATGACAAGGAGTTTTTTTCTTTTAGGAGTTAAAGGAGTTAAAGGAGTTATCGCTCCCTGCGGTCGCTCAGGAGTTAAA
>NZ_URNN01000207.1 GCF_900549175.1 uncultured Prevotella sp.
AAAAACGCCATTTTCATGCGGAAAAACCGGAGAAATTCGTTGTACCAAAAACGGCGTTTTGCGTACCAAAAACGCCAAAACGGAGACCAAAAACCGATTTTTCCGTCCCTATTTCACCCTTCCGGAGAACGTTTTTCACCTCTTTCTGTCCGGAAACTCACAAAACGGTTTATGGAGAACATTTCAAAAGTGGCCGTTTTGACGTGCAAAAGTGGCCGTTTTGAAACCCGAAAGTGGCACTTTCGCACGTCAAAACGGCCACTTTCGGACACAAAAATGAGTTCACACAAGGAGTCAAAGAGAGTTTTCCTCGTCAAATATCCTGTCAAAAACCTTTTTCAGTTCCGTCGGATTGGCTATGCACCTGCGAAGCTCGCGCAGCTTGCGCTCGTTGTCGGAACCGGGAATCCAGAGACGTATGTAGCCGTGAACGGAATACTTGTTGTCCATGTGCTCGCGGAAACGCTCCCACTGCGCCCCGCGGTCGAGTTCGGGGTAGTTGGCCAGCCCGAACTGTACCGTGCGGCGGAACACCGTTTCCGGCTCCATGTCCCTGTCGGCCTCGGCCACAATCTTGCCGTAGATGCTCCGCGGCGCATGCGACGCCGAGGCGCGGTGGTCCTCCACCGCCTCCTTCATTATCTTGATCTGCTCAGGCGAGAACCATTTGCGCAGACGCGCGTCGGCGGCAAGTATGCGCCCGCCCGTAATGTGGTGCACGGCCCTCGGCCCCGACATGCCCAAGTCGTGATAGGCCGCCGTCACATAAACCATGTTTATGTCAGCCCCCGTTGTGCGCACAAGGTCGAGCGAACGCCTTATCACACTGGTAACATGGGCAAGGTTGTGCGCCTTGTCAAACATCGCATACCGTGGAAGTATGGCCGTTTCGACATACTCCACCAAATCAAGACTCGCCGTTTTGCCTGTCATCATGAACAAATGGATTAATATTTTTGCAAATATACGCAATTATGTTTACTTTTGCAAACAGTTAAAACAAAAAGAATGAAAGAAACCGACATACGGCAAAATTCGCCGCGGGCATGGCTGCTTGCCGCACGCCCCAAGACACTCACCGGAGCCGCCGTGCCGGTGATGATAGGAATGGCTCTGGCCTACACCGACACCCCGCTCCACCCCGGCGCCACCTTCAGCGTGACGGCCGCCGTACTGTGCTTCCTATTTGCTTTCATCATGCAGATAGACGCCAACTTCATCAACGATTTCTTCGACTGCCTGAAAGGTGCCGACGATGCCGCTACACGCCTCGGGCCGCTGCGCGCATGCTCGCAGGGATGGGTTACGACAGGCGCCATGAAGGGTGCCATAGCCCTCACCACGGGCCTGGCCTGCCTCACGGGGCTGCCGCTGGTATACTACGGAGGTATTGAAATGATTCTCGTGGGCATGGTGTGCGTCGTCTTCTGCTTCCTCTACACCACCCACATGGCGCAGATGGGTCTGGGCGACGTGCTTGTCGTCGTGTTCTTCGGCATAGTGCCCGTATGCGTGCCTTACTACATACAGCTCCACACATGCAGCTGGCAGGTGCTGGCCGCCTCGACAGCCTGCGGACTCGTAATCGACAGTCTACTCATTGTCAACAACTTCCGCGACCGCGACAACGACCGCAGGAGCGGCAAGAACACCATCGTGGTGCGCTTCGGGGCACGCGCCGCTGCCCTGGCCTATCTGTATATCGGCTTTGCGGCCTGCCTGACGGGACTGGTGTTCTGGGCCAACGGCCACCCGGCCGCCTTCCTCATGCCGCTGCTCTTCCTCGTGCTGCACATACGCACATACGCCAAGATGGTGCGCATAGACCACGGCAGGGAGCTGAACGAATGTCTCGGCGAGACGGCGCGCAACATCTTCGTCTACGGGCTTACGGTAGCTGTCGGGCTGCTCGTCTGAGCGGGCCTGTCCGCGTCCAGGCCGGAGCGTCGCGCCTCAGCCCTGCCCGCCCTTAGCCTCAGGCAGCGCCTCCACGGAAAAACTTGTAATAAAGGAAGGCAAGCACCGCCACAAGAATTATCGTCACAACGGTGCGTATCAGGCAGCCCGCAAGCCGCTTGACTACAAAAAAGCCGACGATGACCATCAGCAGAAGTGCCATATACTGAATGAAATTATTTTCCATAACGGGTAGGTTTGATATATATATATAAGTAAGTCGCAACAATTAGTTTATACATTGAACACGGAGAGGGTGTTGCAAAATGGCTGCATGGTGCTTGGTAGGGACATATTCTTGTATTTGTCCGTTCGTAACGTATTGATATTCAATATTTA